>JANNWE010000687.1:0-17232 GCA_031414675.1 Cytophagaceae bacterium | reverse complement strand
ATTATACTGTGAGGAATTGAATGTGGATTCTAACCCGTAATGTCCTTTAATTAGTCGAGTTCTTTCATAATTATGGCTATGCCCACAAAGTATCAAATCCACATTGTTCCTTTCAAGGATCGGAAGTACTTTTTCTCTAATATAAACCAATTCTAGCTCTGTATCAGAATTATGAGTTCCCATAGTATACGGTGGATGATGCCAATAAACAATCGTCCATTTTTGTGTATTTGCTGCTAAATCTTGCTTCAACCAATTAATCTGAGGATTGTTTAAAGTATCTGATAACCTATAATTATTTGCAGTTTCAGTGCCAAAGGAGTCGAGACTAATAAAATGAATATTTGCATAATTATAGGAGTAATATCCTTCAGTTAGCGAAGCTACTCCACCAATTTCACCATTTGTAGGAACATTGAAAATTTGATAATAGGCTCCATTTCTATTGTTTTGCCCCATACTGTAATAATCATGATTTCCAGGAGTAGGAAATATTGGAGTCTGTTTCATGGTTTTACTATTTTGATAAGGTTCAAAAAACAAGGTTTGATATTCATTATCATATCCTGAAGAATAAGCGTTATCTCCCAATAAAAGCCATAAATCTATATAGTTATTTCCTGTATAATTTAAAAAGGAATTTTTTACATTTGTTTGAGTTGTTGTTCCTGTTCCACAATCACCTGTTACCCAAATTCTTGATTTTTTTTCTGATCCAATAATAGGAGAAGTATAAAAAAAGTGTTGGTTAGAGCTTTGAATAACTTCTGTGGAATTTGAAATACTATAATAATATTTTGTATTAGGCAAAAGATTTGTCAAATTTACCATATGCTCAGTAGAAATAGTATTATCAATTATTTGTAAACTAAGATTATTTATATCGGTTCCAAATTTGATTTTAGTGTCGGTGGCGGAATTCGTTTTATATTTTAATTGCATACTATTTGAAGTTGCCATTTGCAGGTATGGTCCTCTTGTAACAAAAATCGCGTTCTGTCCAATAAGTTCAAAATCAAAGGATATGTCGGAGCTGTTTATCGCAGATTGGTGAATTTCTACTGCAATGGTATTGGATCCTAGTTTAAGGACGCTCCCATTTAATATTGTACTTAACCAAACTTGGCCGTCGTCAACGGCCTGTGTAGCTAATGAATTGTAATTTACAGGACCAGAAAGTCCATCTTTAAATACCTCAACACCATTAATATAAACTACTACTCCGTCATCACGTTTTCCTTTTAATATATAATTTGCATAAGTATTTGTAAGGGTAATAACTTTTCTAAAATAGGTAGTTATAAATTTTTGGCTGGCATCAGGGCCAAAACCAACTATTGTAGCTTCGTCTCCTTCTCCATATCCCATTTGAGTAGGGCCAGAGGGCCAAGAGGAATCATTAAAATTCTCATTTATCCAGTTGCTTCCTTGGTCAGTTCCATTATCTAAATATTTCCACGAATCTCCAGAACTAATAAGAAGTGATTGAGAATAAGAATTATAAAAAGCAAAAAAGAAAAGAATAATATACTTCATTTTACAAAGTTTTCAATTCAAATTTAATTAAATATTTTTTCATCTTTGATTAATTCAAGTTTAATTAAATAGATTTTCGCTTTATGTTAATTTTAGGAAAAATAGTAAGAACAGATTTTGATTAAATAAGGAGAATCTTACGTAAAAATATAGCACTTATTTTTGAGAAATTTAATTCAAGGTTTGTTTTTACAAAAAAAGAGATTCTTTTTCTATTTTGTGAATACAAGTTGGTTTTTAAGGTTAAAAATTCTTAGATCTACATCTTATAATAGTTTATATATTAAGTATTGAAGAAATGGCATAACTTTAAAATCTAAATAATATAAAAGTAAATTCTGAAGAAATTATATGAATTATTAAGCGAAGGTCATTACTAATTTTAAACCAATTATCAAAAATGAAAAAGTAGTAAAATTTGTAATATTATTTGTATTAGTTGAAAAATATTTAAATTCATTTCTTATTAAATCGAAAGATGATTTAGCATAATTGGGTTCATTATGAGCACTTTAAATTAATAAATTGTACCTTTGAACAAATAGAATTTCCAAAAATTCAAGTATTTAAGCAAATGTTCGTCTAATTGTTTTAAATTTGTCTGACATTTTGCTTTCTCTTAAAAATATCGTAATGTCTAACTCATTTAGAACTAAAAAGAAGTCAAATAAGTCTTCTGAAAAGACAGTTGACTCACCCCCATTTTCAGGTGCTGGGCTGTTGCCTAAAGATTATCAACTTTCCTTGGTTTTTGGAGTTATCTTAATTTTGCTCTCTGTTTTTCTGTTAATTTCTTTTTTTTCATATTTATTTACGGGTAGTGCAGATCAGGATGTGGTTCAAGAAAGCATTTCGTCTGTAATGGAGAAAGGACAGAAAAAAGCTACAAACTATTTGGGTCTATTAGGGGCAAATATTTCTCATTGGTTCATTTTTGTTTGGTTTGGCATAGCAGCATATTTAGTTATTCCAATCTTATTTTTTTCAGGATTTAGGTTGGTTTTCAAAGAAGATTTATTTAAAATCAACCTGAATCGTTTCACAATCGGTAGTGTTTTCTACCTGTTTTTTATCTCAATATTCTTCGGCTATTTTGTTTATGTGTTCGAATTTAAAAGCTATCTTTTATCTGGAAATATTGGCTATAGTACCAATGAATTCCTTTTCAAACTTTTAGGGTTTGGGTCTATATTTGTTATTTTGTTTGTATTATTCATTTGGATGGTTTTTTTTCATAGACTCACCAAAATTGATGACTTTGTTTTATCAAAATATTTTTCAAAAAAGGTGAAGTCAAATAGCGTTTTCAACCGAAAACTTGGTGAAGACGAGGATGCTGTAGAGGAGGAAGAAACCTTTTTTGAAGAGAATAGTATAGTAGAAAAGGAAATTAGCGTAGAAACCAAAGATAAAATTTTCGAACCATCCTCCTTGCCTAAAGAACCATTCAAAGGTGGTATTGCTTTTACAATTGAAAAACCCGAAGAAACAGTTTTGGAAAAGATAGAGGAACAATCTTCTGATTTTCAGAAATATTTGGTAGAAGAAGAGACTGATGATTTATTAAAACAATTTGGAGAATATGACCCTAAACTTGACCTGTCAGGTTATATGTATCCTCCACTTTCTTTACTTCAAGAATATAATAATGTAGGGCCAAAGGTAAGTGAAGAAGAGTTAGAAGCCAACAAGAATAAGATTGTTGAGACTATTAACAATTTTGCTATTGGTATTTCATCAATTAAAGCCACTATTGGTCCTACTGTCACTTTATATGAGATTGTCCCTGAGGCAGGAGTAAGGATTTCAAAAATAAAAAACTTAGAAGATGACATAGCTCTTAATTTGGCAGCCTTAGGTATTCGTATTATAGCCCCTATGCCTGGAAAAGGGACAATAGGTATAGAAGTGCCTAATAAAAATAGAGAGATGGTTTCAATTAAATCGGTTCTAGCATCAGATAAGTTTCAGAAATCAGGGTATGAATTACCTATAATTTTAGGTAAAACCATTTCTAATGAAATTTACATTGCAGATTTAGCAAAAATGCCTCATTTACTTATGGCAGGAGCAACAGGCCAAGGTAAATCTGTTGGGCTAAATGTAATATTGACTTCTTTGTTATATAAAAAACATCCCTCTGAGGTGAAGTTTGTTTTAGTTGATCCTAAAAAAGTGGAATTAACGCTTTTTAATAAGATAGAACGTCATTTTTTGGCTATGCTACCTAATTCGGAAGAAGCTATCATTACTGACACTAAAAAAGTAATTAATACCCTTAATTCACTTTGTATCGAAATGGATAATCGATATAATTTACTTAAAGATGGTGGTGTAAGAAACATTAAAGAGTACAATGCAAAGTTTATTAAAAGAAGACTGAATCCTGAAAAGGGGCATAAATATTTGCCCTATATTGTATTAGTGATCGACGAATTAGCAGATTTGATGATGACTGCAGGAAAAGAAGTAGAACAGCCAATTGCTAGATTGGCACAGCTAGCCAGAGCGATTGGCATACACTTAATTGTAGCTACGCAACGTCCTTCAGTAAATGTAATTACTGGATTAATTAAAGCAAACTTTCCTGCTAGATTATCGTTTAAAGTTACAGCAAAAGTAGATTCACGAACCATTATGGACACTGGCGGAGCCGAACAATTGGTAGGAAATGGAGATATGTTGTTATCAACAGGTTCTGAAATGATTCGATTACAATGTCCGTTTGTTGATACACCTGAAGTTGAAAACATTTGTGAATATATTGGGGAACAACGCGCCTATGAGTCCGCCTATTTGCTCCCTGAGTTTTATGGCGACGAAGAGCCGGATAGCATTGACTTTGATGCAAAAGAATTAGATCCATTGTTTGACGATGCTGCTCGTTTATTAGTGATTCATCAGCAGGGAAGTACCTCCTTAATTCAACGGAAAATGAAATTAGGTTATAATCGGGCAGGGAGAATTATTGACCAATTAGAAGGTGCAGGAATAGTTGGGCCTTTTGAAGGTAGCAAAGCAAGGGAGGTTATAATTAAGGATTTAGAGCATTTGGAAGAAATTTTAAGAAATTTACAAAGAAGTTGAAACACATTTCAATAGAATTTATTAATTTTGAATTAAACCCTAGGTCTTAAATTTAGTCAAACCATTTTCAACAGATACACATGAAATTTAGTATTCTTTTTTTTTCCTTAGCAATATTTAGTTTTGAGATAGCTGCTCAAGACAAAAAAGCGGAAAGCATATTAGATGCTATGTCTGCAAAATATAAATCGTTAACTACTTTTAACGCAAACTTTACCTATGGGGTGGAAACAACAAATAATAAACTCACAAATGTTTTTACAGGAAATGTAACAGTTAAGGGGAATAAGTTTAGATTAAAAACTGCGGGCCAAGAAATTTTTAATAATGGCAAAGACTTATTTACTTTTGTTAAAGAGACCAACGAAGTGAATATTTCAGAGTTTGACCCTAAAGATGATTCTGATTTTTCTCCAACAAAGATTTATTCAATTTATAAAAAGGGGTATAAATACATTTTTAAAGAAGAGAAAACAGAGGCAGGGAAATCCTACGAAGTAATAGAGCTTTCTCCTTTAGGCGGCAAATCGAATGTCGCTAAAATTCAGATTACTGTTAACAAATCCGATAAAAGTATAAAAACTTGGAAAGTTTGGGATAAGTCTGGAAAAAGAACGGTTTTTAGAATTGACAAGTTTACGCCTAACGTACCTGCAACTGATGCTCTTTTTACTTTTGATAAATCTAAATATCCCGGAGTGGAAGTTGTGGATTTGAGATAGGTATTTATTCTTTTAAAAGTTTATAAAGTACCCCACTTGTTTTATCTATTTTTGATACTTTGAGGTTTTTATTTACTCCATTTTTTTCAGGATTTACAACATTGTAGAATTCTAAAAGTTCACCAGACTTGAAAAAACATTCCGAGTTGGTTTTTATCCATCTTGACTTAATTTTATCTGCTAAAGCATTCTTTTTATAATTTCTCAAGCCACTAATTGCTATCCACTGTAAATCTGCTCTTCCGTAGGGTCCATCATTTATTAAACCAGTAAAATTTAAAGTTGTAGAAAGACCACCAGGCTTCAAAAATGACTTTTCCAAAAGGTAGGCAATTTTTGATGCTTGCTTTTCATTGGCCAAGCCTACAAATAATGGAAAGACTCCTGAAAGAGCAAAAACATTGCTTCTTTTTTGGTTTAGAAAATCATAGTCAAAATAAAATCCTTTAGTGTCATCCCAAAAATAAGTATCAAAAATAGTTTTTCTTTTTTTTGCTAAGTTTTCAAAACTGGTAGCGTAATCTGGTTGTTCATTGGCTTTATATGCCTTCGCTAAAGTTTTTTCAAGATGGTATAAAAGTGCATTTAAATCAACTGGGGCTATCTGAAGTGGATGAACATCTTCTGTTTTCTCCGAATTTGAAATCCATCTACTGGAATTCTCCCAATCACTTTCATTAGCAGCTCTTAAGTTTTTATATAGAAATTGATTATGATTTATTTTTAACTTTTTTAATTCTAAATCCTCTCTATAAAATTCGGCTCTGGGCGTATTTAAAGGGTTATAATATCTATTTAACAGGTTATTGTTTTGTAAAAAGACCACTCTTTTAAATGCTAAGTCATTTTTATTTTGGGCTTCTTTTTGTTTTAAGCTTTCTTCTTTGTCTTGAGAAGACATCCAGAATTGATATTCTTGGGTAAGTTGAGGCAAAGCAAATTTTAATATTTCAGGATTTGTTTTTGAAATTTCTTCCAAAATTAAAGATAAAAATGGGGGGTTTGACCTTCCGAATAAATAGGTACGGTTTCCATTTGGCATATATCCATAGTCTTGGACCAATTGTACTGTATTTACTGCTATATTTTTAGCTAGAATATTTTGTTTCGCCGCTAAAAGGCCCAAAATTGAAAAATAATTACTGCCATAATTTAACTCGTTTGAATATTTATTAACTGATAAGTAATTGTTTCTTGTAGGAATAAGGGAACCTCCATCATCAAATGGTTTTCTAGTCCTATTTTTCCAATCCTCCAAAAGATATATTTCTAAGTTTTTTTTATTTTCTTTTTTAATAGAAGGTTTGTTAAATATAAAATTTTGATTCACAAAAATTGTTAAATCAAAATCAGCTTTATTTTTTTCTTGGGTGTATTTTAGAAGTATTTCTTTCGCTTTAAATTTTGGAATGGCGTCAGCGAATGTTTTAGAATCTTCAAAAATTTGTTGAGTTTGAACTTCAATAAAAAGTTCTCCAAAAAGAATATCTGGAGATGTATATTCTTTTTTAGTTACTGCATCGCCGCAACCTAAAATACTCAAACCTAAAAATACAGAAACGATTAATTTCATTATGAAGAATTTAAAAAAAAGCATCAACCTCAAAGGAAGATGCTTTTTTAAGTTTAATATACTGTAAACACACGTTTAAAAAAAGTGTTTAAAATCTTTCTAAGCCGCTAAAAAAGAAAGAACTTTCAATTACCGCATTTTCATCAGAATCTGAGCCATGCACTGCATTCTCTGCTTTTGACTTTGCATAGGCTTTTCTAATCGTGTTTTCGGTGGCTTCAGCAGGATCGGTAGCTCCAATCAAGCTTCTAAAATCAGCAACCGCATTATCTTTTTCAAGAATCATGGCAACAATTGGACCTGCCGACATCATTTCGCATAACTCGCCATAAAATGGACGCTCTGCATGAACTTCATAAAACTTGCCGGCTTGCGAGGCTGTTAAATGCAGTTTTTTCATCGCTACTATTCTAAATCCTCCTTCTTCAATCATTTTTGTGATTCCTCCTACATGATTATCCGCCACTGCATGTGGCTTTATCATGGTATAAGTCCGGTTATTTGACATATTGTTGTTTTAAAAATTTTTGCAAAAATAATGAATTTTAGATTAATCCTTTCAAAACTAGAAAATGGTTTAATAAATTGATAATTATTTTTTTCAAATGGAGGCAAATTATCTATTTTTTAAGATTTTAACCGAGTTCTAAAAGTAAAATCGAATTAGGTTCGTAAATTGCACTCGATTAAAAAAAGATATGGTAAGTTACTTTTCGGACGATTCACAGAAATTACTTCAATTTAATGATTGGTTTTCAAAGGCAAAAAATATTGTAGTTACAAGTCATCAAAATCCTGATGGTGATGCATTTGGCTCTGGCTTAGGATTAACTGCTTTTTTAAAATGTTTTGATTTCGAAAGCGTAACTTTCGTAAGTCCCACTGATTATGCAGATTTTCTTGCATGGATGCCTGGAGTAGAAGATATTTTGGTTTTTGACCAAAAAAACAAAGTTACTGTTGAGAATTTAATTAATCAAGCAGATATTTTATTTTGCTGTGATTTTTCATCGGTCGAGCGAGTTAAAGACATGAAAGCATTACTTTTGGGTGCAAAAGCTAAAAAAATCATTGTTGACCATCACGAAGAGCCAGAAGATTTTGCCGATTTAATATTTTGGAATCAGAAAGCATCTTCTACCTGTGAGCTTATTTATCAGCTTATTGATAAATTAGGCTACAAAACAAAAATTAATTTAAATGTTGCCAAATGCTTGTATACTGGATTAATTACCGATACCGGCTCATTTAAATATGATGCCACCAACTCAGAAGTACATAGAATAGCCGGAGAATTACTTAATATAGGAGTTAGGCCAAGTACGATTTATAGAGACCTTTTTGATAACAATACCTTTGATAGACTTAAGTTTTTAGGGTATGTTTTAAACAAAAAGATGGTTTTTTTATCAGAATACAGAGTTTGCTATTTTTTTATTTCTGAAAGTGAACTTAAAAAATATAATTCAAAAAGTGGGGATACAGAAGGAATTGTAAACTATGGACTTTCTATTTCCAATGTAGTCATGGCCGCTATTTTTATTGAAAAGGATGGGATAATAAAAATTTCGTTTCGATCTGTGGAAGATTTTTCTGTTTCAGAAATTGCAAGAACTCATTTTGATGGTGGGGGGCATAAAAATGCAGCAGGTGGAAGATCTTTAAAAACATTAGAGGAAACTGTGGAAAAATTCCTAAATTTGCTGCCGTTTTACAAAAATCAATTGCTTTTACAACCAAATTAAGTTTTTATAATCATATCAAAATACATTCTAATGAAATTAAGTACTAAAGTTTTAGGTCTATTTATTATTGCGGGTTTAATATCTTGCGATAAATTTAAAGTAACTACCACCGCCGATGGGGATAGATTACAAATTCACGAGAAAGGGAAATCCGGTAAAGTAGGTAAAGACGGAGATATTGTGACTTTTCATCTTATTATTAAATCTTCTACAGATTCAGTTATAAAAGACAGTTACAAAGAAGGCCAAGCATTTACTGTACCTCTTCAAAAAGGACAATTTAAAGGTTCTTTTGAAAGTGCATTGTTTCACATTGCCGAAGGAGATAGTACAACCGTTTTAGTGAGTGCTGATTCTTTGTTTAATGCTATGACCCAACCATTGCCTCCAGGTATCAAAAAGGGAAGTGATTTGAAATTTACTGTTAAAATGACCAAAGTTCAAACTAAGCAGGATTTTCAGAAAGCTATGTTAGAAAAGAAAAATAATGAAGGAAAATTTATTGAAGAATTTGTAGCAAAAAGTCTTAAAAATGCAACAAAAACTGCTGATGGAATTTATTTTCTTGAAAATGTTGTGGGTACTGGGGCAACGCCAACACAAGGTAAAACCGTATCAGTTAATTATGTGGGAAAGTTTATGGATGGAAAAATATTTGACCAAAATCCTAAAGGGCAAGAATTTTCTTTTCCAATTGCGATGGGGCAGGTAATTCCTGGATGGGATAAAGCTTTAATGACAATGAAAGTAGGGGGAAAAAGTACTTTTGTTATTCCTTCTTCATTAGCTTATGGAGAGCAAGGAGCTGGAGGGGCAATTCCACCAAATACTCCCTTGGTTTTCGATATTGAGCTTTTAGGTATTAAATAGTAGGATAATAGTATAAGTATTTAGTCTGTTTGTTCGTTTTAAAAATATAACGAACAAACAGTCTTTTAAAATAGATAAAGAAGCATGATATTTAAAATTAAAAGATTTGTGATTTTGATATTACCAGCAATGGTAATGATATCATGTTTAGGAAAATTTGTTGAAAGTGATGTAGACAAAATTTTGAAAGAGAATGAGGCTACTATTACAACTTATGCGAGTAAAAATGCTCTTAACCTTACAAAAGATCCAAGTACAGGTATTTATTATCGTATTTTAAGTGCCAATCCCACCGGCCTAGTAAGTGGTGCAAAATTTGATTTTTATATTGCATATTCTCTTGGGCTGTTAAACGGCACTCAGTTAGAAAAAAAAATAGCCAAAGATTCCACAATTATTAATTTGTATGGAACTCAGTTGTTTGACGGCTTTTTGGCGTCTATGTTGTTGTTAAAAGAAGGAGAAAAAGGACAATTTTTAATTCCTTCATATTTAGCTTATGCAGAATCACCTCCAGCGGGAGTAGCCAAAAATGAAGTTATTCTTTTAGAGATAGAACTTTTAAAGCTTTTTTCTGAAGATGAAAAAATTGATCTTTTTATTAAAAGAAAGAAATTGAATGTAACTGAGAAGACCACATCTGGATTGCGTTTTATTAGAACTAATGAACCCACAAAAGAGGAAGTTTTAAAAACAGGGGATGTTTTGTCTGTTAAATATAATGGAATGTATTTAAATGAAACTTCTTTTGATAGTGGAACCTTCCCTTATACTATTGGAGCAGGTAATGTAATAGTAGGATTTTCGGAAGGTTTAGGAAAATTAAAGAAAGGAGAAAAAGCTAAATTGGTATTTCCTTCTACTCTTGGGTACGGTACGACAGGAAATTCAAAGATTCCACCCTATGCACCTTTGATTTTTGATGTAGAGATTTTAACAGTAAATGGTAAGTAATTTTTTGTCGATTACAAATATATTCAAACAAAAAAGACCCAATATTTTGGGTCTTTTTTGTTTGAATTTTGTTCTTGAAATAGGGGGAACTAAATTATCATTTAGTTAATTTATTTAATCGTACAAACTCCATAAGTACTTCTAAGTTTCCTGTTATTGATTATATTCTATCTAAAATTTCTTTTCCAATTGCTTCAGTTCCCAAAATTTTATCAGAAGGCGTGTTCATATCTGCTATATCTTTTGTTCTCCATCCTGCTTTCAACACTCCGTCTATAGCAGCAATTATGGCTTCAGATTCAGCTTTTAATCCAAACGAAATATCCAATAATAAAGCCGCTGAAAGTACTGAAGCCATTGGATTAGCTATTCCTTTTCCCGCTATATCATGACCAGAACCATGAATGGGTTCATAAACGCCTGTGCTTTCTCCTACCGAGGCAGAAGCTAACATTCCCATTGATCCTGCTATTTGAGAAGCTTCGTCAGTAAGTATGTCTCCAAAAAGATTTCCAGTAACCACAACGTCAAATTGTCTTGGATTTTTTATCAACATCATTGCTGCTGAATCTACGAATTGATGAGTTACTTCCACTTCTGGATAGTCTTTAGCAACTTCTAATACTGTTTCTCTCCATAGTCTGCTAGACTCTAGAACGTTAGCTTTATCCACTGACATAAGCTTTTTGCCTCTAGTCATTGCTGCATCAAAGGCTTTTCGGGCTATTCTTTCTACTTCATATTTGCTGTAAATCATGGTATCATAGGCAGTATTTCCATCGTTAATTCTTTCTCGATGGCCAAAATAAACATCACCTGTAAGTTCTCTAAAAAACAAAATGTCCGCCCCTTTTAAAATTTCTGGTTTGATACTAGAGGCTCCCAATAGTTCATCGAATAGTTTGATAGGCCGTAAATTGGCAAATAAGCCTAATTCTTTACGCATTTTTAAAAGTCCCTGCTCAGGCCGAACTTTAGCATGTGGGTCATTGTCATATTTTATGTGTCCAACTGCCCCAAAGAGTATCGCATCAGAAGCTCTCATTTTTTCCAGAGTTTCATTTGGCAGCGGGTCTCCAGTGGCCTCAATGGCCACATGGCCCATTAGGGCTTCATCATACGTAAAATCATGACCAAATTTAGCAGCTATTTTTTCTAAAACTGCTTTACCGATTGAGGTAACTTCCTGTCCGATTCCATCTCCAGGAACTACTAGAATGTGTTTTTTCATTTTTTTAAAGGCAATAAGGCACTTAGGCTTTCAGACTCTTAGGACTTAAACTTGACACCAATTGTTTGTTTTATTTATTTATATAAGACAGCTCTATTCTGTCCAATTCTTGTTTATTAAACTAAACTTTATTACTTTGACTTGGTAAAACTGAAAATCAATTTTCAAATCTTGTTCAACATTTTGCGAGTTGCTTCAATTGCTGATACAGTTTGGTCAGAATCAAGACCTCGGGTTTTAAATTCTTTTCCATTTATATTCCAAGTTATAATTGTTTCGCATAACGCATCCGTTTTGCCGCCTGGAGGTATTCTCACAGAGTAATCAGTAAGCAACGGCAATTTTTTTCCTTTTTTCTCGTAAATCCTTTTAAGAGCATTCATAAAGGCATCGTATTGGCCATCACCTTGGGCACTTTCTTGATAGACCATTTCCCCAATTTTTAATTCTAATGTAGAAGATGGCCTAAGGTTTTTGGAATGAGTAAGGACATAATTCACAATTTTCACGTTTTCAACCACAGCAGAAGTATCCAAAACATCAGAAATAATATAAGGCAAATCTTCTTGCGTAACAGTTTCTTTTCTATCGCCAAGTTCAATTATCTTTTTTGTTACTTTCTTCAAATCATCATCTGAAAGAGTAATGCCTAATTCTTGCAAATTTCTTTCGATATTAGCTTTTCCAGAAGTTTTTCCCAAAGCATAGGAAGTTTTTCTTCCAAATCTTTCTGGGCTTAAAAAACTTACGTACAAATTATTTTTTTTGTCACCATCTGCATGAATTCCAGCTGTTTGTGTAAAAACATTCTCTCCAATTATTGGCTTATTTGCTGGAATTCTTAAACCAGAAAAGGATTCTACAATTTTACTAATTCTATAAAGTGATTTTTCGACTACTGAAGTATTAAAATCGGGCATAAAATCATTAATTGCGGCGATGGCACTGGAAAGGGATGCGTTACCGGTTCGTTCCCCCATTCCATTTACCGTTAAATGTAAACCGTGCACCCCTGCTCGTATAGCCTCTAGAACATTTGCTGTACTTAAATCATAATCATTATGAGCATGAAAATCAAAATGGGTATTTGGGTATTTTCGAATTATAGGTTCTAAAAAATGGAAAGTTTCATAAGGAGTTAGAACTCCGAGCGTGTCAGGGAATAAAATTCTCTTTATGGGTTGGGTATCTAAAAAATCAAGAAACTTGTAAACATATTCTTTTGAATTTTTCATGCCATTACTCCAGTCTTCTAAATATACATTTACAGAAATATTGTTATTTACTGCATTATTTATAACTTCTTCGATGTCTGAAAAATGTTCTTCTGGAGTTTTATTTAACTGATGAGTTAAATGATTGAGGGACCCTTTTGTTAAAAGGTTCATGACTTTGGCTCCAGATTCTATCATCCAGTTTATAGAAGACATGCCATCAACAAAAGTCAAAACTTCTATTCTATCTAAAAATCCATTTTTAGTTGCCCAATCTGTAATGTTTTTTACTGCTAATAGTTCACCTTCAGATACTTTAGCTGAAGCAACCTCTAGTCTATTAACTTTAACTTCTTGAAGTAAAAGTTGAGCTATGGTTAGTTTTTCGGACGCTGAAAAAGAGACGCCGCTGGTTTGTTCGCCATCCCGCAGCGTTGTGTCCATTATTTCAATATGTTTCATTTATTCAAATTTAAAAAATTTGATATTAAAATGGTCTTGCTTCTTCAAAAGTTCGAATTTCAGCTTCTAGAGAGTTTAAATAATCGATATCATCAAATCCATTCAACATGTTATGTTTTTTGTATCCATTAATATCAAAACTTTCTGATTCTCCAGAAGATACAATACACACTTTTTGTTCGGGAAGATTTACTTCTATTTCTGCCTTTGGGTCAGATTCAATAGTTTTGTAAATTTTATCCAGAAATTCAGGGCTAACTGTCACAGGTAAAATGCCAATATTTAATGAATTTCCTTTGAAAATGTCAGCAAAAAAACTCGAAATTACACAACGGAAACCATAGTCATATATGGCCCATGCTGCATGTTCTCGGCTTGAGCCCGAACCGAAGTTTCTTCCAGCTACTAATATTTTACCGGAATAAGTTGGGTTATTCAACACAAAATCAGCTTTTGGAGAATTGTCTCCATTGTATCTCCAATCTCGAAAAAGATTGTCGCCAAAACCTTCTCTTTTCGTTGCTTTTAAAAAGCGAGCAGGAATAATTTGATCGGTATCCACATTCTCTAAAGGAAGTGGAACCGCACTTGATTTTAGAATTTTGAAACTATCGTATGCCATAATATTATTGGCTATCGGCCATTAGCTATTGGCTATTGGCTAAGCACTTAGTTTTTTGGTTAATTGAAATAATTGTTTTTTAACACGTATTGTTTGATTTGTAATTTGTTCAAATTTTACTTTGTCAATATAATGTAAATATTTGACAAACATTATCAAGTATTCAGTTTCGGCCTCCGAAGAAAAGGAAATTTCCAAAAATATTGAAAAATCTTTTTCGCTTTTATTGCCCAATGCTACAGCAATATTTGTCGGTATTGAAACTGCTGCACTTCTTATTTGCGAAATTACACCATAAGTTTCCTCCTTCTGAAAAGCCTTTGATAACTTATAAATTTCAAGGAATAAATTACGGCTATCAATCCAAGTATTACATTTTTTAAATTGCCTCATTGAAGTTCACATTTGTAAATGGTAAGAATCAGAAGCCAATTGCTGAAAACCGACAATCAAAAACTTGCACATTTAAGCCTTTTACATAAACTCCCTCGGGTCTGAGACTTTCCCAGTTACTGCAGCTGCGGCTGCAACAAATGGAGAAGCCAAAAGTGTTCTTGAATTTGGTCCTTGCCTACCTTCAAAGTTTCTATTTGATGTTGAAACAGCAAGTTTTCCTGCTGGAACCTTGTCGTCGTTCATAGCTAAACAAGCCGAACAGCCAGGTTGACGCAACAGAAAACCAGATTCGGTTAAAATATCCAAAATGCCTTCTTCTTTTATTTGAGCTTCTACAATATGAGATCCTGGTACTAACCAAGCTGTAATATTATCTGCTTTTTTTCTTCCCTTTACTATAGAGGCAAAAGCTCTAAAATCTTCTATTCTTCCATTGGTACAACTTCCTAAGAATACATAATCAACGGTCTTTCCTATCATGCTTTCGCCTTCCTCAAAACCCATGTAAGTCAATGACTTTTTGTAACTTGCTTCCCCATCTTTCACATTTTTTGCTAAAGGTATAGCAGTGGATATCCCAGTTCCTAAACCAGGGTTAGTTCCATAAGTTATTTGTGGCTCTATTTCCTCCGCTGAATAATTCAATTCTATATCAAATTCGGTGCCTTCGTCAGTTTTTAAAGTAGCCCAATAATCTAGTAGATTATCCCAATCGTTACCTTTTGGGGCTAAATCTCGGCCTTTAAGGAATGCCAAAGTGGTTTCGTCAGGTGCAATCATTCCACCTCGAGCACCCATTTCTATAGACATATTGCAAACAGTCATCCTACCTTCCATACTCATATTCTCAAAAACATCTCCTGCATATTCTACAAAATATCCTGTTGCACCAGAAGCTGATATTTGAGCAATAATATATAAAATAACATCTTTAGAAAGCACCCCTTTGCCAAGATTTCCGTTTACATTTATCCTCATTTTTTTAGGTTTAGGCTGCATAATGCATTGAGAAGCCAAAACCATTTCAACTTCAGAAGTACCAATGCCAAAAGCGATAGCACCAAATGCACCATGGGTAGAGGTATGTGAGTCTCCACAAACTATCGTCATTCCTGGTAAAGTAATACCATTTTCTGGGCCTACCACATGTACTATTCCATTTTTTTCATGACCCAAACCCCAATGTGAAATGCCATATTTTTTTGAATTGTTTTCTAAAGCATCTAGTTGATTGGCTGAAAGAGGGTCATTTACAGGTAAATGTTGATTGATAGTTGGAGTATTGTGGTCGGCAGTTGCAAATGTTCTTTCCGGAAACATTACGCCAACATTTCTTGATTCTAATCCCAAAAAAGCTACTGGACTAGTAACTTCATGTATAAAATGACGATCAATAAATAAAACATCTGGACCATCTTCAATTTTGCGAACAACATGGCTGTCCCAAACTTTGTCGAACAATGATTTTTTAAGCATATAATAAAATTAAATTTACGATTGCAAATTTGGGAGATAAATCATTCAAAACATTTTAATAAACGCTCAAAAAATAGCGTTTTAAGTCCAAATGTAATATTGGTCGATTTTTAGGTAGTTTGAAATAAGAAGCAAAAAAGCGACAATTATTATCATTATTGCTTTTATTTATTTTCAATATCTTAAGATTGAAAAAATAACATAAAATCGTAAATACATTGATTATTATATCATGCGGAATTCAGTTTAAAATTTTAAACTGAAATTATATTCATTTGAAAATCTAAAGGGTCAAACTCTTTTAATAGTATTTTTATAAATGAAGGGTCGTTTAAATAAAAATTTAAGAAATTTTCTTTTCTTTCCTGTAGTATCCCACCTGGAAATATTTTTTCTTTCAAATTTAATAGTTGCGTAATAGCAGTTTCAAAATTTCTTTCTTCAGCTTTTTTTATTCTTTTTTCAAGATTTTCAAGTGCGTTTGTTTGTTTTGCTTTTTCTGCTTCCACAACTCCTTTTAAAGTAGCATCTATAACTAAAGCTTTTTCAATAATGGCATTATAAATTAATACCATTTCACTTATTTCATGCTGTAGGCTTAACTCATGTTCTGAATTTTTTGCTACAAAGCTCTTTTTTAATGCAGCTTCTTCTTGAAATAATTCTTCGGCCTTTACCCCCAACTTATCTAAACGTTTCTGAGTCGCAACATTTATTATCGTTCCAAAATTACGAGGAACAAGAATAGGAAATGATAAAGAATGATAGTCAAAAATTCCTTTTAATTGCAACCAATAAGTTACTTCAGAAGGACCACCCAGATACGCCAGATTAGGTAAAATGCATTCTTGGTACAAAGGACGAAGAACAACATTTGGACTTAATTTTTCAGGCTCATTTGCTAGTATGTCCTTCATCTCAATTGTAGAAATTATTTTATCAGTATTTAGAACCTTAAAATTGTCTCCATGTTTTTCTATTCTTTCTCTAAGGTTATTTTCTAAATAAAATAAATTGATATTTCGAGCATTGATTTGAGATTTATACCCTAATTTTTCTAAGCTTATTGTGGTTTCATTTACTATTTTTTCTGATGAATTTTGAAATAAATCATCTTCCAAAATGGAGGAAAATAAAGATTTTAAAGAATGATCATCTCCATCTATACAGACCAATCCTCCACTACCAAAAAGGTCGTGCATGTATGACCGAACTGAAGAAGTTAAAGTATTATTTTGGCTATATGCTTTTTCAAAAATTTCGGGTTTTTCTTTTAAATTTAAAATAATTTCTAATAATTCTTTCGGATTCATTCTGCCTACAGCACCTTTTTGTACCGTTTCC
>JANNWE010000686.1:0-3215 GCA_031414675.1 Cytophagaceae bacterium | reverse complement strand
CGAAAATAAATATGCCTCTTTTGCAAAATAGAAAGCAGAGTCAAGCTGATTCATTTTCAAGTATGCACCCGCCAAATTATTATTCGATATCATTTGCACGTCTAAATCATTAATTTGACGAGCAATTTTCAATGCCTCTTTTGTATAGAATATTTCTTGTTTCTGATTCCCTGTATTACGCATCAAACTGCCAAAACTTACATGTAAGAAAGGAAGAATAGAAAGTCTTTCTTTTCTCTTATTGGGATAAGGCACCCTTCGCCACTCACTTTTTTCTTCGTTGTTTGGGTCTTCTGCAATCCTAAGAGCCAGCAATAAATTTTGGTACGATTCCGCATATCTGCCCATTTGAGCGTATTGACGCCCTTTATTTGATAAAGCAGATGCTTGTGCCAGCTTGTCGTTGTTTTGCTTGGCGAGGGCATGGCGTTTCTCTGCATAAAACAAGGCTGAATCTCTGTTTGATTCACTGTAGTAAGAAAGTAATTCAACGTAAATGTCATTCCGTGCGGAGTCGGTTGTTGCTATTTTTAGGGCTTGCTTCAAGCTATCAGGTTTTGTTTTTTGGGCAAAGCCAATGGTGCATGTGAGGGCGAGGAGGAGGGTGAGGGTGATTTTTTTCATGGTTTTTTCTTAAATTATATCTTCTCAAACAAATCATCCATTGTCAAATTGGCATCTACTAAATCAAGGCTATACTGGTTTTGTTTTACGCCAAATGTGCTAATCATTGCCAAAAAAAGCTGTTTTCTGGTTTGGGTAGTTTCTTTAAAGGTCGCTATTTTGTTTCGATATTCCATTGCCATTGCTTTATCAATGGTAAATTCGGCGGCATAGAATTTTATTTCACAAATCGTAATCACATGGTCGTTTCGGTCAATCAATAAGTCTAACTGAATGCCTTTTTCGCCATCAAGGCCTTTTTTGACGTAAGATGAAGCAGTGGCATAAACGCCGGCAATGCCCAAAGCCTTTTTGACTTGTGGTAAATGTTTGAGGCAAATACTTTCAAAAGCATAACCCGCCCAACTCATATAGGCTTGGGTTTTGCTCAATTTTTGCCAAATACCCGCTCCTGCAAGCCGATTGTTTTCCATAAATTGGAGGTAAAAAAGAGAGAATTCGTCTGTGAGGCGGTACAAACTGTCTTTTTTCTTCTTGCCAAAAGGCAAATAAGCGGTGATAAAACCCGAATGTTGCAATTCGTCAATCATGGTGGAAACAGCTCCGCCCTCCGACAAACGAGTACCTTGAACAATTTCGGAACGAGTCAAACCTTTTTGTTTGCTTGCCAACGCACGGATAATCTGCACATGGGCATCTGAATTGTCAAAAAGAGCAGCATATAATTTGGAGAACTCGTCATACAGCAACCCATTTTCTGAAAAACATATTGCATCTATATTTTGAGCCGCACTTTTTCCACCTTCTACTTCGTCTAAATAATGCGGCACGCCTCCCAGTGCCATATAAAGATGAAGAATTTGGTAATGGTCGAAGTTAAAGTTTTTAGATTTTAGAAAACTTTCTGTTTCCCGAAGGTCAAAAGGTTTGAGGTAAATTCTTTTTGTGATGCGATTATGTAAGCCACCTTTGTCATGTACCACATTTTTTATCATCCACGAAGCTGCAGAACCACAAATAACCACCACGATATTTTGATTGACCGCCCAACTATTCCAAAACCAACTCAAACCCTTCAAAAAGCCCGATTTGTGTGTAGCCAACCAAGGTAATTCATCTAAAAAAATGACCGGGCGACGATTCGCCGTTGTTTCAGGGTTCTTTTTCATTTCCAAAAACTTGGACAGCATATAAAAAGCCTCTAACCAGTCTTTAGGTTCTGTGATAGGGAAAGTTCCGTTTGAATATTTTGAGATTGAAAGGATGAAATTTCGTAACTGCTCGCTTCGGGTGGCGTGTTGAATGCCCGTAATCTCAAAATCAAGATGAGCCTCATAAACCGATTTGACCAAAAAAGTTTTACCAACCCTGCGTCTGCCAATGACAGCAACCATCTCAGCTTTGGAGGACTGCAGAGCATTTTCTAATATTTTTTTTTCTTCAATTCTGCCGATTAGAAGTTTTTTTGTCATATTAAAACTTTTTTTGCGAAATATATCTAAAATTTATCACTTTTCGCAATTATTAAATTTTATTACTTGCGAAATATTAACAAAAATGAACACATTTCGCAATCAATAATGAATTCTTTTTTTAAGAAACTGGTATTTTAACCACAAAAGAAGTTCCCTCACCTTCCATACTTTCTATCTCAATCGTCCCACCATGCCCCTTAGTCACAATATCATAAGCCAACGAAAGCCCTAAGCCTGTTCCTTGGCCAGTGGGTTTAGTGGTGAAAAAGGGCTGAAATATTTTGGCCTTAACATCCTCGGTCATGCCGATGCCGTTATCACTTACTTTGATGATGAGTTGGTTATCAGTATGCTCAGTTTTCACTGTCACCAAAGGTTTTTCAACGGTTTTTACAGCCCAAAAAGCATTGTTAATCAAATTCAATACTACACGCCCAATGTCTTGCGGAATGACTTCGATTTTGGGTAAGTTTTCGTCGAAATCTGTTTTGTAGTCACTATTGAAGCTATTGTCTTTTGCACGAAGTCCATGATAAGAAAGTCGTAAATATTCGTCTGTTAAAATGTTGATGTCAGTGAGTTCTTTCTCTCCAGAAGATTGCCTAGAATGTTCGAGCATTCCTTTTACAATGCTTGCCGCTCGCTTTCCATGATGGTTGATTTTTTCTTGGTTTTGGGCTAAATCGGTTGCTAAATCAAAGAGAAGCTCTTTGTCTATTTCGTGTTTTTGTGCTTCTTCTTTTAGTTCATTTGCAATCTCAACAGAAACCTCCGAGAAATTATTTACAAAATTTAAAGGATTCTGAATTTCGTGGGCGATGCCTGCTGTGAGTTCACCTAAAGAAGCTAATTTTTCAGATTGGATGAGTTGGGCTTGGGTGGATTTGAGTTCTGCAAGTGCTTTTTCAGCTTTATTTCTTTGGAAATCAATCTCCTGTTTTTGCTGATGCAACAGATTATTGGCTTTTTGCTTTTGACGATTATTGCTGTAAAGTAAAAACGCAATCAATAAAAGTATGCCTAAACCACCTAAAAACAGATATTGTTTAATTCTATTTTGGGAAGCTATTCTTTCCGCTTCGGCTTGATATTGACGTTCTTGCTCCTCCGAAATAG
>JANNWE010000685.1:0-1766 GCA_031414675.1 Cytophagaceae bacterium | reverse complement strand
TGTTCAGGTCCTTATGCAAGCTCTGTTGTTAGACCCTGGATATTCTCATGCGCGTTATAACCTTGCCCTTGCTTTGTCTCATCTAGGAGAAAGTCGCGCAGAACCAGATTTCTTCTATCAGGCTATTGAACATTTCCAGATTCTTATAAAAGAAGATGCTGAAGACGAGTGTGTTTGGAATGATTGGGGGCTCATAATGATTGCACTTGCTCAGCTCGTAGATGATCCAACGTTAAATAGCCAAGAAACCCTCTATTTTAGACAAGAATCTGAGAAAAAACTCATGCAAGCAGCCTCTTTGGGATATGCCCCTGCTTTATATAATCTTGGTTGTCTATATGCTTTAGGGAAACAGGTTGAAGAAAGCCTTAATTTCCTTGAGAAAGCATATACTCATGGTGGGCTTCCTCCCATTAAAGAAATAAAAGTGGATCATTGGCTTGATAACTTACGCGATGTCCCAGCGTTTCGTGCTTTTCTTAAAAAAATAGACACATGATCTTTTCCTAGGAGTTCAGATGAATGCTCGTGAAAATGAAAATATCGACAAAGCAGAGTCTGGGATCCGTATAGAGGTTAAAACAAGCAATCTTGATGATATTCTAGCCGAAAAATTAGAAGAGGCTTTTGAGCACGAGTCATTCCAAGATCTTCTCTATGAAGTTGGGAAAATTGCTTGTGAAAACGAACCCATTGACTTAGCGCATGCAGTTAGCCGTCTTCCTACGAATTCTCGTCCCATAGTTTTTGAAAATCTTCCAAAATTATGCTTCATAATAAAGTCTAAAAATAGAAAATCTCCAGATTTTTGATAGGCCAAAATAAACCAAGGCAATGGAATTAAGAATGCCCAAATAATTAGCAATGGATTTAGTATTTTTTTTAGTATTACCCAGTTTTTTACCAACAATAAAAAAACAAATATTACTAATCCTATAATAACAAATGCCACAGGACCTTTTGTGAAAAATCCCAGCCCAGCAAAAGTATAAATCCAAAATAGGGTTTTGAATTTTGGATTTTGTAGATAATCATAAAAACTAAACAAAGCAGCCGCTATGAGTAAATTTAGTAGATTATCGCTCACTACAGCCCTGCTCAATACCTGAAATTGCACTAAAGAAATAGCGATTAAGACAGACAGTTCAGCTTGTGATTTTGAAAAATTTTTTGAAACAAACCGATAGAGTAAACGGATTGTCAAAAGAAAAAACAAAAAGGATGGAAGTCGAGCTGCAAGTTCATTGTTACCTATTAATTTTAAAGATAATGCAGTAAACCAAAAAAATAAGGCAGGTTTATCGTATCTATCTTCTCCATTTACTTGAATAGAAATAAAATTATTACTAGCTAGCATCTGGCGGGAGGCTTCTGCAAAAAAGCCTTCGTCTTCATCAAAAAGTGGTGTGAAGCACATACCCAGTAAGCTAAGAATAATATAAATTACTATAAACCAAAACAGCCAACTTCTACTATTGAAAAAGCTTAATATTTTCTTAACCATGAGCCATTAATAAACTAACATTCAAAATTTACCTTCGCATACAAAAAGGTGAAGGTTATGCTCAAAGTTGCCGCTAAAAAAAATTACAACCTTCTAAATGTATGTAAAGGAATTATTAAGTTTTTATTCACAACGCTCATAGTTGCTCTTGTTTGTATCTACTATCAAACGAAAATTTTTAATTTTCACTACGCCAAAGTGGAATTGGGTACATTTTTTTACAATCCTTATTCCAATTGGAACAAAGACCGCGTTTTAAAAG
>JANNWE010000684.1:0-5961 GCA_031414675.1 Cytophagaceae bacterium | reverse complement strand
ATTTTAAAAGCGGTACCAAAAGGAAAGTTGATTTTTTCAGAATCACCTCAATTCAAATCTATAATACCCTCCGTTTTTATTACGAATAGAGTTTTTGAAAATTCCAACTTTGAAAGCCTAGATGCACTTGTGGGTCAAATTCATTCTTCGATAATGAAAATGGCTTCAAAAAATAATATTGTTTTCCAAGAAATCCAAATTGATTGCGACTGGACAATTAGGACAAAGAAAAAGTATTTCTATTTTTTAAAAAGTCTTAAAGAAAAGACCTTTAAAACTTCGGCTACTATTCGACTACATCAAATTAAGTATTTTGAAAAAACGGGTGTTCCTCCTGTTGATGAGGGCATCTTGATGCTATATAACACAGGAGATTGGAGAGACGAAAAGACAAAAAATTCATTATTTGATCCTGAAACAATTTTTGGATATTTAGATAATTTATCCAGTTATCCATTACATTTAAACATAGCTTTCCCTATTTATCAGCAAGTCTTGGTGTATAGAACTGGAAAGTTTTTTGTTTTTTTAAAAGAGTACGATTGGAATCAATTTCTGAATAATAAATCTTTTAAAATAAAATCAAATTCCCAAGTAATTTGTACTGAAAATATTATTTTGGATGGAATTTCGTTTAGGAAAGACGATGTATTTAAGTTAGAAAAGGCTGAATTTGAAGAACTGGATGTCGTTAAATCCGAAGTTTTTAATAAATTGCATCAAAAAAACACCTCCATAATTTTATTTCATTTAGATGAGAAAAGTATTAGCCAATTTACGCAATTACAGATTAGTAAAATATTTAGCCAAAACTAGTTTAAGTTTTAAAATTCTTGTAATTTTCATCATATTAGCATGTGGGCCATCACCTCAAGATTTTGGAGAATATTTCTCGTTGTTTTATCCTGAGTCTGCCAATTTTCCAGCCCAAACAAAGCCTTATTTTTATACACCTTTACTTTTAAATACGGATAGCGAAATATACGTAGAAAACCCAATTGCCCCTGAAGAGAGCCCAGATGTAAAAGAAAATATAGCTTCTTGGTATGCGTATTTTCAGGGTAAAGTTTCAAAAGGAGCACTTAAAGAAGGTATTTATGGAGAGAAGCGTACACTTGGTTTTGTTAAATCTGTTCAAAGTTTTAACCCCGAAGCTTCAAAATATTTAGAATTTAGTTTTGCTGTTGAGAAAGAGACTCCTTTTTATGAATTTGAGTGGGAAAAGCCAGAATCAGTTGATACTTTAAAATTGTTGGCACTTAATGAACGTGCTAAAGATGAATTTTTGAGTTCTAAAGATGATTTTTTAAAAGAGAGATACTTGTATCAATATGTAAAATTGAGCTCAATGAATAAGAAGCATCAAGAATTAGTATCGGAGTATCCATCATTTTTCAAACAAATAAAAAACAAAACGTTTATTTCTGATTGGTCTTTTAGTCGCTTAGCGGGTTCTAAAATGGCAATTGGAGATACTGCAGAAGCGGTTTGTGATTTTGCTCAACTTTTTAGTAAATCAGTTAGTCGCAGATCACAAGCCGATTTAAGTGTAAGAAGGCTTAATCCTGATTTTTTTAATTTGGCACTTGAATTTTGTAAAAATGATGTGGAAAAAGCAAATGTTTACGCTTTGAATGCCATTCAGCCTTTTCAAGATGGTTTAGCTTTAGCTAAGAAAATTTATGAAATTGATGCAAATCACCCAATTTTAGAATTGGTGATTGCCCGTGAGATAAATAAAAATGAAATGTCGTTTTTTGCAGAGAAAAATGCGAATGTTTATGCTGCAGAATCCTTTTTTTTAGATGAAAAATATAACCTTGATGAAGCAAAAATTAAAGAAGGCAAAAGGAAAGGAGAATCGTATTTAAACGAGATTTTAGATTTTGCTTTGCAAGTTTCTAAAGATTCAAAATTAAAGTCAACTCAATTTTGGGACATGACTTCTGCCTATTTGTTTTATTTGAGCGGTAAAGAAGGAAAAGCTGAACAGTTATTGGCTAATTTTAAAAATTCTACTAATACCTACATTAGAAAACAAGCAGCTTTTTTGGAATTTGAATTTTCTGATAAAACCTTAAATAAAGAAAATGAGGATGCCTTGATTTCTAAATTAGCTATGTTTACTAAAGTTGATAATTTTAGAGACAACAATATGTTGGTTAAAATGTCGGAAACATTATATCGATTTTATAAAAATGAACCTAAAGAGAAGAAATCGTGGGGTTGGTTTTCTTCTTGTTCAAAATCAACAACAAATAAGAATGGAAATGCAGTAAAAGCATTTTTAGCCTTGAATGTTGGGGCTATTCAAAGCGAAGATTATGGGTATCAAATAAATAAAAGTCAAGATTTTTATACCGATTCTTGTTCTTCTGGATTTTTGAAAGAGCTTATTTCTTTTGTTAACAATCCAGCTAACTCTAAGGCGGAGAAATCTCTTATTAGTTTTTCTAATTTAGATTCCGACTATTTGCTTTTGGCATTGGGACGAAGGCAAATAAAGGATCAGGACTATCAATCAGCGTTAAAGTCATTTCAAAGTATCTCTCCAGATTATTTAAATCTAATTGGTTTTCAGGATTATTTTAAAGAAGAACCCAAGGATTTTAAGATTAAGAATGCAAAAACTACGTCTTCTGTGATAGATTTTATAAAAGAATTAGCAGTGTTGAAACAAAAAACAGAAAGTAAAAATGCGGATGCCGAAACTTGGTTTCAATACGGGAAAGATTTATATAATTTGAGTTATTTTGGACAAGCTTGGATTTTAACTCAAAGGCACAAAAGTGAATATGATCTCCAATATGAGGAAACCAAATCATTGGATTTTTATAGTACTGATATAGCAAAAAAATGTTTTGAGAAAGCCCTCACTTTAAAACCAGGTAATGAACTAGCAGCAAAAATTTGTTATGCTGGTGCTTTGTGTGAAAGAAACCAGTATTTAGTCAAGTTTTATGCTAATCAACCAGATGATTACGAAAAACAAGATGCGTATGCTGCAGAAATGATTAAAAGTGAATTGCCAAAATTTAGAACATTTTTTAACAAATTATGGCAAAATTATAGAACTACTCAGTACCATAAAGAAGTACTTAATGAGTGTATTACCTATTCTGATTTTGTGCAATAAGTTATGATTACTCTTTTATTAAGTATTCTTTTTTCAGTGCTATTGTTAGTGAATTTTAGGATTTTCCCTAAGTTCCAGATCAGTACGTTTCAAGCGATTGCCTTTAATTATCCGGTATGTTTTTTGACCGGAATGCTCTTGATGCCCGCTGACCAACATTTCAATTTAGACTTTTCTAAAAATTGGACGTGGTATTGCTTGGCTTTAGGTGTGGGATTTATTTTAACTTTTGTTCTAAGTGGCAAAGCAACTCAAAAAATTGGAATGACACTCACTTCTATGGCCAATAATGTTTCATTGGTTATTCCTGTTTTGATAAGTTTGTTTGTATTAAAATCGGGTTCAAAAGTATTTGACTTAATTAATTATACTGGTTTAGTTTTAGCGATTCTTGCGGTAGCCATAGCTACTTTAAAAACTGGCGAAAAATCAAATCAAAATTCTAGTTTTTGGTTACGTGGGGGACTAGCCTTAGGTGTTTTCCTTTTATATGGACTTACCAATGCGGCTATTAATTACCTTAATTTAAATTTTATTCCCAATCCAGATCAAGTAGTTCCTGTTACACTCGTTATGGTATTAGGAGCGGTAATAAGCGGACTTATTTTATTAATTATCAGAATATTTAATGGAAACGAGAAAGTTGCCGTAAAGAATATTCTGGCTGGTTTTACGCTTGGTGTTCCTAATTTCTTGTCTTTTTATTTTATTATTCTTACTCTTACCCATTTTGGGAATAGTGGGGCATATGTGTATCCGATTTATAATATTGGAGTTATTTTAACTTCAACTTTGGTCTCCATAGTGTTTTTTAAAGAAAAACTAAATACTTTGAATATTGTTGGTTTAATTTTAGCCGTAGTGGCAATTTTCTTAATCTCATGGCAAGAAATTTTAGGGGTATATTAAATATATTTTTGATCTTTTTATATTCTCCACATTATAAATAAATCCCTGCATCAGAGAAGAAATTGATAAGCAAATTGTTTTTTCAAAAATTTTATTTCCGATAGCATGGCTTTTTTAAATGGGCTTAGCTTTATTAAGATTGTCTAGCTTCTTAAATATTAGCCGATAAATTCTTCTTCCAATCGCATTAATTTCGTATCTTTGCATCCTTTTTGATTTTTAGAAAGGATTGATAATAAAATATTTATATAAAAAGAGGGTTTAGTAATATGTCCAATATAGTTGCAATAGTAGGAAGGCCGAACGTAGGAAAATCGACTTTGTTTAATAGGTTGATTGAAGAAAGAGTGGCTATTACCGATAACCAACCCGGGGTTACAAGAGATAGGCATTATGGGAATGCATTTTGGCAAGACAAAAATTTTACGGTAATAGATACAGGTGGTTATGTAGTTGGATCTGATGATACCTTCGAAGAAGCTATTAGAACTCAGGTGGAATTAGCATTAGAAGAAGCTACCGTTGTCCTTTTTGTGGTGGATACCAAAGTGGGGCTAACTGATATGGACATGGAATTTGCTAATGTTTTGCGAAGGTCTAAAAAACCTGTAATGGTAATTGCCAACAAGGCAGAAACAGCCGAGAGGGCAAATTTAGTATCCGCAGAATTTTATGGAATGGGTTTAGATAGTGAAGTTTATGCTATTTCTTCCACCGATGGTTCTGGAACGGGTGAAATGCTAGAAGCTCTTGTTGGATATTTTGAGGATGAGGACAAAGAAAATCCATATGAAGGAATACCAAGGATTGCGATTTTGGGTCGCCCGAATGTTGGAAAATCGTCGTTTTTGAATGCTTTATTAGGAAAAGAAAGAAGTATTGTTACCGATTTAGCAGGTACTACCAGAGACGCAATTGATACCCATTATAATTTATATGGGAAAGAGTTTATATTAACCGATACGGCTGGGATTAGAAAGAAAGCAAAAGTAAACGAAGATATAGAGTTTTATTCAGTTTTGAGGTCTATAAAAGCGTTAGATAATGCCGATGTATGCATAATTTTGTTAGATGCTGAGCGTGGTTTAGAGGCACAAGATATGAATATTATTGGGCAAGCTCATAATGCTAAAAAAGGTATTGTACTAATGGTAAATAAATGGGACGCAATTCCTAAAGATTCGAAAACTGCAGAAATTATGAAAACTGAAATTTTGGATAGATTAGCACCCATGAACTATATGCCCGTCATTTTTGCTTCTGCTTTAGAAAAGCAGAGGATATTCCAGGTAGTTGAAAAAGCAACTGAAGTGTATGAAAACCGAAAAAGTATGATTTCGACTTCAAAAATCAACGATATTTTGTTGCCCATTATTGAGCATACCCCACCACCAGCAATTAAAGGTAAAATGGTGAAAATAAAGTATATAGTTCAAGTGCCTACTCCTTCGCCTACTTTTGTGTTTTTTTGTAATTTACCTCAATATGTTAAGGAGTCGTATCAAAGGTTTTTGCAAAACAAAATAAGAGAACATTTTGGGTTTGAAGGTGTGGTAATTACAACTTTCTTCAGACAAAAGTAATTCAGTTTTGGATTGATGTATTAGCAGTTGAATTAATAATTCTTAACATCGATAGGGAAATTTGATTGATGTATTTTATACGATGCTAGTTTCCCTTTGTTCCAACAAAAAGTAAAAGTCCTTCTTGTGTTTTTGCCTAAATTGTTTCTAACAAATCCAAAAAATGCAGTTTTTGAGTGTGGCGTTTATACATTTGGATAATTGCATGAAAAATCTCTTGAATATGAACCTGCCGCCACAAAATTAATAAGTGAAATTAATTTTCGTTTTAGGGCTGTAATAAAATGGCCTTTGAATGGAAGAGATGTTAAGAAAATGATTTTTTAAAATTTG
>JANNWE010000683.1:0-7458 GCA_031414675.1 Cytophagaceae bacterium | reverse complement strand
GGGAATGGTAAGTAATCAATATTCTTTTCCTTTAGCAATGCCCTCATCATCTTTTAAACAATATGGCAAAAATGGAACCTATCTCAGTGAATTAATACCACATACAGCTTCCATTGTGGATGATTTATGTATTGTGAAATCAATGTTTACTGAACAAATTAATCATGAGCCCGCCTTATTATTTACACAAACGGGTAATCAATTAAGTGGCCGGCCCTCCCTTGGATCTTGGCTTAGTTATGGTTTGGGTAGTATGAATGAAAACCTCCCTTCTTATGTTGTTATGCTGTCTAAGGGTGGAGACAATGCTCAAATTAGCAATGCAGCTTGGAGCAGTGGTTTTTTACCTTCCTTTCACCAAGGAGTTCAATTTATGCCGGGTAAAGACCCCATCTTGTTTTTAAACACGCCTGACGGTGTGGATAGAATGGATAGGCGAAGGGCATTGGATTTTATAAAAAAATTCAATGATTTACAAAATGATAAATGGCATGACCCTGAAATCGAGAGCCAAATTAGTCAGGCTGAATTGGCCTATAAAATGCAATTAGCTATCCCTTCAGTTGCTGATCTTTCTGATGAGCCACAATATATTTTGGATATGTATGGTGCTGATGTAAAAGTGCCTGGCACATTTGCCCACAACTGCCTGATGGCAAGACGACTGGCAGAGAAAGATGTGCGGTTTATACAATTGTTTCACCTTGGATGGGATCATCATGGATCATTGGCTTCTGGTATGAGAAGGGCGACTAAACAAACAGACCAGGCATCAGCAGCCCTAGTA
Organism: Cytophagaceae bacterium; assembly: GCA_031414675.1. Taxonomy (GTDB): domain Bacteria; phylum Bacteroidota; class Bacteroidia; order Cytophagales; family Spirosomataceae; genus Leadbetterella. The sequence goes on along the minus strand of JANNWE010000683.1, from coordinate 6,671 downwards.
AAAGACTTGAAACAGAGAGGATTATTGGATGATACTTTGGTAGTTTGGGGCGGCGAATTTGGCCGTACCAGTTTCTCACAAGGAAAGTTAACCCCAGAAGGTTTTGGGCGTGACCATCACCCCGGTGCCTATACAACTTGGATGGCTGGAGGTGGCGTAAAACCAGGTCTGGTTTATGGAGAAACCGACGATTTTGCTCACAACGTGGTCCAAGACAAAGTACATGTTCATGATTTTCAAGCCACATTACTGTACATGCTAGGAATTGACCATGAAAAATTTATTTTCAAAAGCCAAGGTAGAAGATATCGGTTGACAGATGTTCATGGTCATGTAATTAAAGATTTATTAGCATGATTTTTGATTTTATTGGGCGTTTTCATCCATTATTGGTTCATCTTCCCATAGGTATTCTCGCATTAGCTGCTATACTAGAATACCTATTTCCAAAAAGAACCTCGCCTGCACAAATACAATTAGTATTATTGATTGGTGCTGTATCATCTGTTTCGGCGGCCATATTAGGTTGGTTTCTTTCATTGTCTTCTGAGTACGATGTGGATTTGCTAAACAAACATAAGTGGACAGGTATAATTCTTAGTTTTTTTACGGTTGCCTTGTGGGCTTGGAAATATAAAGGCTCGGGATTTTCAAAATTTAAGATAATATCAAATCTGCTTTTTGGTTCTATGCTATTGTTTTTGGTATTGGCTGGCCATTATGGAGGTAGCCTTACCCATGGTGTTGATTTTTTATCGATAGATAACTTAAAGGATCCCGACAAAACTGCTAACAAGGTAGCATTTATTGCCGTAACTGGTACCACCAATGGTAGTGTTTACGACAAACTCATAACACCAATTTTAAGTGAAAAATGCTACAGTTGCCACAATCCAAATAAAACAAAAGGCAACCTTAAAATGCAAACCTATGCTGCATTACTTAAAGGCGGAAAAACTGGGCCAGCAATAGTAGCTGGTGATGCCCAACATAGTGAACTTGTAAAAAGAACGTTACTTGATTTGGATGATAAAAAACACATGCCTCCTAAAGGAAAGAAGCAGCTCACTAGCAATGAAATAACACTTTTAAATTGGTGGATTAAGAATGGTGCGTCAGAAAGAACAAGCATAAGAGAGGCATTTAAAAATGACACTGTTCGTGCATTTGTGGCTGGGTCAAGTGAAAGGGCCGAACCAAGTCTAGGTTTAATAGCTATAAAAAAAGCAGATTCTTTGGTCATTATAAAACTAAAGGAAAAGCTTTGGGAAGTAAACAGCATTCATAAAGGAAGTCCTTATTTGGATATAAATGCTGTAAGTTTATCTAGTCTTTCAAATCAGCAGCTCAATGTTTTACAAGAAATTGACGATAATATTGCTTGGTTAAATTTGGCAAATACTCAAATCACTGATCTGGCTTTTAAATTTATAAGTCAATGTAAAAACGTTTTAAAACTTAATCTCGCCAATACTAATACTTCAAATATTGCGGTTAATGATCTAAAAAAAATGACTAAATTACAATACTTAAACATCATAGGAACTAGAATTGACGATACTGGCCTCAAGCAATTGTGTGAATTGGGCTCATTAAAAAATATTTACTGTTGGAATAGTAAGGTAACACCTATTGGGGTAGAAAATTGTAAAAAAAAGTATCCTAATGTAAAGATCGATAATGGTGATGATTACATTTTAGTAAAAAAATAGTGTTTTATGAATAGAAGAGATTTTATCCAAAATACATCAATAGCAATGAGCGGTACATTATTGGCTAAACCTTTTAGTCCCCTAGCATTTGGTAAAAGAGAGGATATAGTTATTGGCCATGGCGATTATAGGTATAAATTAAACAAAGAATGGGGATCTTTAGACCCAAACAGATATCCAGTAAATGATTGTCATGAAATGGTAATGGATAAAAGGGAGAGGATCATACTTTTAACAAATGAGCTTAGAAACAATATTTTGATTTACGATAAATCGGGTAAATTACTAGAAAACTGGACCTTAAATTTATCAGGAGCACACGGACTTACCATACATGAAGAGAATGGAAGTGAGTTTTTGTATATTACCGATGTGATGAGAGATGAAGTATATAAAACTACTTTAAAGGGTAGTGTTATACTTACTATTAAACATCCAAAGCTTATAAGTCAATATCAAGAATGTGATAAATTTAAACCCACAGAAACATGTATTGGGCCCAATGGCGATATTTATATTGCTGATGGTTATGGAAGTCAATATATTTTACAATACAACAGCAAGGGTGAATTTATTCGAAAATTCGGTGGCGATAGTGCTATTCAAGAAAATAAATTTAAACAAGTTCATGGTATAGCTCTTGACTTGCGTGATCCGAAAAACCCCACGCTATTATGTACTGCCAGAATGAAAAATTGTTTTAAACGTTTCACTCTCGAAGGCAAATATATTGAATCTATTTACACTCCTGGTGCTTATTTAAGTCGTGCTGTAATAAAAGGTCAAATGTTGTATTCAGGTGTTTGTTTTTCTGCTTTAAGGAATCATTATCTTACTCCAAATTCAGGTTTTGTGACCATATTGAATAAAGACAATATGGTGGTTTCAAACCCTGGAGGTACTGCCCCAATATATATTAATGGCCAATTGCAACCCATTGTTCAAGATCAAGCCATTTTTAAGCATTGTCACGACGTTTGTGTAGATAATGACGACAATTTGTATATACCACAATGGAATGCAGGGAAAGTGTATCCTTATAAACTTACGAGGGTATAAAATTCTATAATTCCGAAGATTTTATTTTAGGATTTAATTAGATTTTGTACTTTAAAAAAGTAAAAAAGATACTTTTTTTTGTAGTTTTAATTATTAAGCATACACATTTAAAGCTGATGCTACTTCTTTTACACCAATATGAACCATATTAGATAAATGATTTTCTACATTGCTAGCAAAGCCAGGCAACAAAGTTAGATCAGTTTCCCATAGTTGAATGTTACTTAGAATATTATTTGTTATTTGGTTGAAATTATTAGAATTCCAAACCTCCTTAAAATAGGGCGCTGAATCGCAATTAATAGGATACTTTACACCTTCATATTCTCCATAGAACTTTCCGTTTTCTTCCGTTTTTACTTTCATGAAAAGTATATAAGCAGCAAAACATCTAGCAAAGTACTGAGGCACAGTATCAAAAATTTTGTAATAATTGAGCAGTAATGGAATGGCTCTCATCTTCATTTTCATGGTGTATTGCAGAGAGATACTTAACCATTGATGATCTAGATAGGGATTTCTAAATCTATCCATTACTTCTCTTCCATAGCGTTGAGTTGTTTTTAGGTCTAGATTTAATGGGATAGCAGGCCCCAATTCTGTTAGCATCAAAATGGTAATGTATTTTTCCATTAATATATCATTTAAGGCATCTTTTACCAAATTAAAGCCAGAAAGAAATGCCATCCCACACAATAAAGTATGAGGGGCATTTAATAATCGAAGTTTCAATTCTCTATATTTCTCTATATTTTTTTCTAGTTTAACGCCTTTATCAATTTCAACAAACGATAGAATTTCTTCAAGATTTTCACCTTCAATAGCCCAAAGCCTATATACTTCGGCTTTTATTAGTAAATGGTCAGTATATCCAAGCTCTGTATTGAATTTTTCAAGTTCTTCTTTATTTGGCTTTCCAGGTACAATCCTATCCACCAATGAGCTGCAAAATCTTACATTCGAAAGAAGCCATGTTTTAAAATCGACTCCCAAGTTATTCGCCTCAACATGTTTAAAAACTAAGTCTTTTAAAATTCCTCCATTATTAACAATAAGTTCAGTTGGAATAACTACAACTTCTGCTTTGTTTGTTTGAAATCTGCGGAGAAGCCAAGCGGTTAATTTAGCCGGGAAAGAGTCTGGACAAACTCCTTCTACACTTTCTTCGGTATACTGTAAGCCTACTTCGGTGGTATTTGATATTACAATTTTTATTTCTTCGTTTTCGGCAGTTTTTAAAATCTCCTCCCAGTGGGTATGACTAGATAACACCCTACTGATACTTTCAATCACAACATTTTCTTCCAAAATTTCTCCATTTTCTAAACCTCTAACTGCAATGGTATATAAATTGTCTTGGGCTTGAAACTCGGAAACATCGGGTCCTGTGGTTTTTACCATTACAATGCTACCATTAAAAACACCTTTTTTATTGGCTTTATCAATAAAATAATCGCAAAGACCTCTTAATAGTACTCCAGTACCAAATTGTAACACTTTTTCGGGTAGTATTTCAAGAGTTGGTTTAAAATTAATATTAGATTTATTGAGCATTTTTTATGATTTATTTAAGTTTCAAAATTATCTTAATTTATTTTAAATCCATGATAAAAATCGATTTAATACTTGTGTTATTTTGACAACTATTTTATTTTATTATACAAAAATGTATTATATTCTCTTACTTTTTTGGTTTATTTCTTTGAGGTCTTGTAATTGTTATGCAAGCATACTATTTTTGTTTAGTAAAAAATCAACCAATGGAATACAAAATATTAACTATGGCCGAAATGGCTCAAAGTGGACAAACGCCAGAAATCTTATTTTGGGTTGGATGTGCGGGTTCATTCGATGACAGATATAAAAAAGTTACAATAGCTTTTGTGAAAATATTAAATCAGCTTCAAATAAATTTTGCTGTTTTGGGTACCGAAGAAGCTTGTACAGGGGATCCTGCCCGCAGAGCAGGTAACGAATTTACTTTCCAGATGCTCGCTCAACAAAACATTCAGGTTTTGAATGGCTATGGAATAAAAAAAATAGTTACGGCATGTCCACATTGTTTTAATACCTTGAAAAATGAATATCTTGAATTGGGAGGAGAATACGAAGTAATTCATCATTCTACTTATTTACAACAGTTAATTGATGAAGGCAAACTGAAAGTAGGAGGAGGGTCATTTAAAGGTCAAAAAGTCACCTATCACGATTCGTGTTATTTAGGAAGAGCAAATGAAATTTATGAAGCCCCTCGCGAATTAATTAAAGTCCTAGATGCTGAACTGGTGGAAATGAAAAAATGTAAAACCAACGGTCTTTGCTGTGGAGCGGGCGGGGGACAAATGTTTAAAGAACCGGAAAAAGGCGTAAAAGACATTAATATAGCACGCATTGAAGACGCAATTAGCACAGGGGCAAATACAATAGCTGTTGCCTGTCCATTCTGTATGGTGATGATGTCTGATGGAATAAAAAACAAAGAAAAGGAAAATGAAATAAAAGTCTATGACTTGGCGGAACTTTTATGGGAGGGAATAAAATAGAATATTTAAAAACTATTCCCATTTATTTTTCGAATAGTAAGGAAATTTATGGTTTGGGTTTTTATTTAATTGAGAATATTTTATTTTTTTGACAAATATTTAAAAGGAAATCTGCTATATTCATATTTAAAATTATTCAACCTTTTTTAAATATGAATACCTATACATCAAGAAGAGAATTTTTACAGAAATCTGGTTTGGCTGCCTTAGGAATGATGGCTTTTCCGAGCTTTGCTAAAAGAGTGGCGATCAGCGACAAGGTCAGAGTAGCTCATATAGGTCTTGGCGGTATGGGTAACAGCCATCTCAATTGGTTCTCAGCTTTGCCGGAGGTTGACGTGGTGGGTATTTGCGACTTAGATTCCGATCACCTTAACGCTACAGCCAAAAAGTATTCAGAAAAATATCCTGACCGAAAGCTTGAACTTTTTGACGACTTTCGTAGGGTTTTGGATAGAAAAGATATTGATGCTATTACTGTAGCTACTCCTGACCATTGGCATGCACAACTGGCCATAATGGCTTTTCAAGCAGGAAAAGATGTTTACGGTGAAAAGCCACTTTCTTACAGTGTAAGAGAAGGGCAAATGATGTTGGCCGCTCAAAAAAAATATAATAAGATATTTCAATTGGGCACCCAGATACATGCTGGAGACAATTATCACCGTGTTCAGGAGATTATTAAGTCGGGTGTTTTGGGCAAAATAAAAACAGTAAGACTTTGGAAAACTGGTTTGCCACCAGTTTTGGGGCCATCAAATTACCAAAAACCTCCTTCTAGTTTAAACTATGATATGTGGCTAGGGCCAGCACCTTATCATGAATATTCTCCAGAAAGAGTACATTTTAATTATCGATATTTCTTAGATTATTCTGGTGGCATTTTTCAAGATTTTTGGTGTCATATTGCAGACATAGTTTGGATGTCAATAAATCCTCAAAATCTTAGGAAAGTATCAGCTAATGGCGAAAAACCTGATGGTGTAGCAGACGCTCCAAAAACAATTGATATCAAATACGAATTTGAAGATTTGGATTTATATTGGTCCTCTACGCCCCCTAATGTTCCAGGGGCTGCCACAAAAGGAATTGGAGCATATTTTGAAGGTGAAAAAGGGACATTAATATGTGATTATAATACAAAGGAGATTACAATAAATAATGTTGTGATGTTAGACGTTCCAGAGGTTCCTATTTCTATTATTCGTTCTCCTGGGCATCAACAAAACTTTATAGACGCCGTAAAAAGTCGCAATCAACCCGAAAGTAATTTAGAATATGCTAGAAAAATGACGTTACCAATGCATTTGGGGCTAATTTCTTATAGGTTAGGAAAGCCTTTGTCTTGGAATTCAGA
>JANNWE010000682.1:0-5052 GCA_031414675.1 Cytophagaceae bacterium | reverse complement strand
TTATTGAATACTAAAGTCAAAAAATTACTTACTATTTTTTAGCAATAAAAATACCTCAAAGCTTGAAGAAGCATGTCTTCTACTTATTTCTTAGCTACTTTTTAGGCAATCAAAGTCAAGATAGCTTTGTCGCTCCATTCTAGGCCATGTCCAGCGTAGCTTTTTCATAAATATTCCTTTTAACGAATTGGAGCAAGTGGTTCATCATCCATTTCTGAGAATTTTACTTTTCCATTAGTCCATTCAACCAATTTTGAACTTTCTTTTTTGGTACCTTTGAACGCTTGGTTTTGAAAAGAAACCACATCTCCATACGCTGCAAAAGACGTTTTGTGAGCAGCAGAACTTACCCGTAGCTGTGGGGGCAAATCAGTAAATAAGTTTGCTTCTATTTCCCAATCGCCAAAGGTTAGTTTTGTGATACCTCCTGTTGCAGAAATCTCTTTAAATGGTAAAACATTCGCCCCTTTCTCTGAAATTTGAATTATCGATAAGAACCTAATTTTCGCAGTTTTAGTCTTGTTAACGGCTTTTAAATGCCATTGATCTACATAATTTTTGGTACGCATACCCGTATAGTTGCGATACTGCACCGCCGGAACAGCAAATTTATTGGTCAGTTGCCAAGCAAGAGGTTCTGAACTCCATAGCCTTCCAATCCCTTTGGCATTTTCTATGGTTGACGTAAACGTATGATGGAGCGAGTCTATTTTCATATCTTTCAAACTATGGATCAACCAAGACCATTCGGCATCGGCATCGGCTTCCAATTCATCATAAATAACCACTAAGCCCTGTTTCATTAAAACAATATGGCGGTAGAACTTCTTTAAACCATAATCTTCCTTCGTCTCTACACTCTGGTAAGCATTTGACGCATCTCCTTTGATATAGGCCAGCTGTTCGCCCTGTAAAAATCGGCTGAAAAAACCAAACGCTTCTGCACTGTAAGGTTGCCCTTCACCATTGATGAGTATTCCATTTTGACTTTTCGTATGCTTACTCCAGCCCAAACGGTGCGGGTCGTCCATGGCTACTTTATAGCCTGTGCGATAAAATAGGCGTTTGCCGCCAACTAAAATATTGAAGGTGTTTTGGTCGCTCAAAATATGACCATATGCCCCAAATGGACTTGAACGCATGGCTACCATGATGTCTTTGGTGGTATGTTTCAGGTTGGTATGTAAAGCTGCAACACCTACTTCTTTTGACAAATTCCCCATCGGCAACTCTATGGTTTTAGTGCCTGATGGTATAGATAAACCGCCCAAATTCAGCAATCTAAACCACCTGAGTGTTGGCTCTTTTGACAAGTCAATGGGCTGAACTTGCTGCATCTGTTTCGCATACCAACTAAATTGGGCGTTTTGAGTTAGTTGAGCCATCACTTCTGCGTAAGCTGCATAGGAAGCCGGAGGCTCAAACAACTCTTCTGTATTATCGCCGTACCCATCAGCAGAAGATGCTGGTGGAAAGTTATAAATCAACCAATTGGCATTGTTGGAGAACCAAGGATGAGCTTTGATAAAGTCAAATCCCGTATAACTTTTGATTTTGTTAGGAATATCCACCAGCACTTCCATATTCATCTGAAAATAATAGGCGCCTTCTGCCCAACCGCCTTCCAAACCACCTAAGACAGGCGACCTGGCCAAAAACAAGTCGTAGGCGTAAGCAAGCCATTGGGCGGCATCGGGTTCATGTTTGTAAAGAGCCAAAGAGGTTTTAAAAAACTCATTCAAAAGCAGTTGCCAAACATGGCCACTAAGTACTTTTGATTCCATGTTGTTGACCCAGCTTTTATAAAAACCCTCTGCTCTTTCTTTAATTGCTTTTTGTAAAACCTCACGTTGTTCAGGGGTTAATTGGTCATAAAATGTGTCAAATACCAATGCCATATCATACATGCACATCCCATCTGTAAAATCGCGAGAAGCTGAGATACCTTTGGCATCCCATTTCGCTACTTCGAGGGCTATGTCTATGGCCTTCTTTGCATAGTGTTGCTTGCCTGTTAGCAAATATGCCTGGCAAAGGGGTGAAACCATTTGATTTAATTCGTTGCCCAAAGCCACCACAGCATCTGACATCAATTTTTTATTTTGTTTTTCTTCTCCTGCAACGGTGGTAGGCTGAGCATCATTCTCTGTCAATATCTTCTGTTTGAGTGCCTTATCTGCTTCTGCTCTAATAGCCAAAGCATCTGCTGTTTGAGATTGTTTTTTGAGTTTCTGGTCGAAATTATTGAGTAATATACGCGGATGTTCAGCAGGAATTTTTCCTAAAAATTGACTCGCCGTAGGTGATACCATGCTTAAAGCTTTTGGTGTAACCTTAAAATTGTTAACCGCCGACCATGCCTTCCCGGCAACTCTATATCGCCAATACCAAGTACCTATTGCTAATGATTGGTGTGGATTAAAAACTGCCCCCAACAAGCCTTCGGTGTGAAGAGTGGTGTTCACATTAAAATCTGCATCTTGGGCCAACTGAATATCATATTTCACTTGCTTTCCTTTTTGGTAATGCCATCGCAAAACAGGGGCATTGAAGGTTACTTCTGTTCCATTGGTGGGAACAATTTCTTGCAAAAACATGGTGTGTATGGCTTTATTTTGGGCTATTCCAAAATAAGACGTTGACAACAACATGTAATAAACTACTATTCTTGCAAACATAATTTGGTAGTTGGTATAGGGAATGAATTTAACTCTTATTTGCTTTAAGATTACCAAACTCCGCTTAATTTAGTTCTTTGCTCAGTTGGTGAATGGTTCCTTGAATAGATCCTGACAGTGGTTCCCCCTTTGTATTCTTAATTTTGTAATCTATCGTAATTACATCTACTTTTTCTAAATTTTCAATACTTAAAAAAATGCCATTTGACGAAGTTTTAGCATTTGTTATTTTTAAAACTTTTTGGTTTAGCCTTTCAGATCCATATTTTTTGCTTCTCAACAATTGCCATGTTTTTATTTCATAATTTGAACTATTATTTCCTGAGGTTGGATCTATTAGAGAATCAAAATTCAGCTGAATACCTTTTTCATGCACTTTCATTTTAATTGGTATCGGTATCGTTTTTCCGGTGAAACGTAATCTATACAATCCACCTCCACGCATCATTTGGTTGGTTCCCCATGCCGACATGCCGCAGGCATACAATTGTCCATCTGCTGGATTAAATCTACCCCGCATTACTCCTGTCAGAAACTTTACGCCAGGCAAGTCTATCACTGCCCCCTGCTCTTGACCATTTACCGTTTCGTTTAAAACATATTGAATTTTTCCATATCCATAAGACAAGCTCAAAAGTCCACCATTTAATGCTCCCCATTTTTTGCTATCTACCCAAACCATTTCCGAAGGCGAACGGTCATACTTCATATCTACCCACACCAAAGGCTGTTCCATAGCCGCCCTTGAAGAGTCTTTGGGTGGATTGTATCCCCACATATTTCCATAAAAATTACCTTCTCCTTTTACCCAGTTTATTCTGTTCATTGGATTCCAATATCCTTGTTGGTCGGTTACTATAAAACTTCCGTCCGGGTTAATACAAACCCCATTTGCTGCCCTAAAACCGGTAGCGATGATGTCGGTTTTTGAGCCGTCAGCACTTACTTTTAGTAGCGTTCCATGCTGAGGTATTAAGGCTTCACGGGCGTGTCGGCCACTTTTTGCATAATAAAAATTACCCTCTTTGTCGGTTTGGAGACCCATTGCAAATTCATGAAAATGGTCTGAAACTTGATGGTCATGATTAAAGCTTTCGTAAAAATCGGTTTCATTATCCCCGTTCATATCTCGGAGCAATACCAGCTGATCACGGCAGGTGACGTATATCTTTTCATCCACAATTTTAATTCCCAAGGGCTGAAATAAACCGGAACCTATTCGCTGCCAAGTCAATTCGCCATCTGGATTCAATAGCCCTTTAATCAACCAAATGTCACCATCGGTAGCACAAACTGCCGCCTGATTAGCGTCTTTGAAAAAATCAATGCCGCTGAGTTTCATTCTACAAGCCCAGGGATTTTCAAAAGGGGGTGTAAGTTGATCTATGGCAAAAGGACCCTCTGCTGTGCCTTCGGATATTACTGTTTTTAATAGTTCAGGATAATGAGCCCTACCAGTGCCATTGGTGTATTTTACCAAGTTTTCAGGCTCAGGCAATTCATTCACTGAAAAACTAGAGCTCTTTTCCGTTATCGCTAAGGTAATCTTAACATCCTCCTTTGCATCAACAGTCATGTAAATTTGTCCACTTTCTTCTACTAATGTTGCTCCCTTTCCGCGTAAACTGACCTTGGCAGTAGCATTTGCCACACGCATTTTTAAAATCGAATTGGATGGGGAAATATTTAGCGTTCTCGTAAAAACAGAGGGCTCTATAAATCCAAATTTTTCTAAAATAGCCGACTCCCCTACTGTGTAAGAAATGACGATTTGGTCTTCGTGATGGTAAAGTCCTTTATAATTTGCCCATGAATTTGGTAGTGGGCCAAAAGCCCTTCCATCTCGTGCTATAAAACGAGGGTCGTCAAATTTTCCTGTGATAGGATTGGCCCAACCGGGGCTCACGGGTGTTTCAAAATGTAATTTACCAACAGTTCGAGGATAGGTTTCGTGTTTATCATTTAACAATATAGCATTCCAATCTATGAATCCTGAACCCGTATAAGCCCCTGCTACACGCATAAGGTCGTGGTCAAAAACCATCCAAGCCTTACCTTTTGAAACCCCACCCCTGCCTTTATCTAAACGAACTGCAATTCCTTTGTACGCAAAATTATTTTTTCTGTAATCTTCATCTTTATAAGGCGATGGTCCTGGAGAATGATAGCGAGGAATACCCGTTTTTTCGTCCACCAACTCATAAGTGTTGATAAAAAAATTGCCATAATCCATATCAGCCCATGGTTGGTAAATCTTTGTGGCAGGCCCTCTTGATTTCCCGGTAGGTAGAGTGGCGAGATATTCGGGCGTTGCTTTCGAAAGAGACATTGATTTGTTTTCTGAAACAAATTCATCTTGTATGTAGTGAATTAC
>JANNWE010000681.1:0-7733 GCA_031414675.1 Cytophagaceae bacterium | reverse complement strand
CGAGTCGGATTTCGCTTTTGAGTTTGAAGGCGAAATCCGACTCGAGGTAAGCAACGGCTTTGAGATAATAGCTTTGCAGCCGGTCGTAGGCGTCCACGTTAAACGTATGTTCGCCAACAATCGCGCCCGCCATATGGATCGGGTCAATTCCATAATCATCAGCAATTTTTTTGATTTTATCCGCCAATTGCGGGTCATTTTTCAAAAGACCGAGCGCTTTGGTATATTTTTTTTCAAAATGAATAATACTATTTTTCAAACTTTAATTACAAATATTCTATCTTTGTTTCAAATCAAATGTTTGCCCAATAAACTTTTTCAAAAAATGAATTTCAAAAAAAACATCCTTTTTGGTCTCCTTTTCTCTTTAATTTTTCAAAACTTAATAGGCTATTCACAAACACCAAAAGATAATTTTATAATTGGAGATGCTCTGCCTGATGCTCCTGAATTAGCAGTAAGAGGCGAATTTAAAATTGGCGTTAAAACATTAGAATTTACAAATAAGAACCAAATTGATGTTCTAAAATCAAAAAAAGGAATTGATGCTTTTTACGATAGAAAATTAAAAACTGAAATATGGTATCCAACTGATATTCAACCAAATATTGAAGAATTAGTTGTCTACAATGAAGTTATGGGTTCCTCCAATGACCCAAAAAGACCGATAATTCCTTTTACATTTTTAGGGAGAGCAGTTAGAGATGCTAAACCTCTAAAAAGTCTTGAAAAGTTTCCGCTAATAATTGTTTCTCATGGTTATCTAGGTTCAAGGTTGTTATTAACTTACCTAACTGAAAACCTTGCATCTAAAGGATATATTGTTATTGCTATTGACCATATGGAATCAACTTTTTCGGATGCAGCAGGCTTTCCAAGCACTTTATTAAATAGATCTAAAGATGTTTTGTTTATTTTAAATCAGATGGCAGAATTGGGAAAAACAAATGAAAAATCTTTATTCTCTGACATAATAGATACGGATAATGTTGGACTTATTGGCTATTCAATGGGAGGTTATGGTGTTTTAAACGTAGCAGGTGCAGGATATAGCGAAAATATTATCAAACTTTTTGGTGCAATGACTGATGGAAGCAAGGCCATAGAAACGAGAGTCGGCACTAATGAAACCTATAAAGGGAGTATTGATTCAAGAATAAAAGCTGTGGTTGCTTTTGCACCTTGGGGAAAGGAACGTGGTGCTTGGGATAGTGAAAGCCTGAAAGGTTTAAAAGTACCAACTTTTTTTGTGGCTGGCAGTCAAGACGACATTTCAGGTTACGAAAAAGGGATAAAAGCATTATTTACTGGTACAATAAATGCCAATCGATATTTATTGACCTATTTGAACGCTCGTCACAATGTTGCCCCCAACCCACCCCCTGCTGAAACATTAAAGCCTGGACTTCCTTTTGATGAATATTATCGTTATGCAGAACCCTCTTGGAATGAAAAGAGAATTAATAACATAAATCAACACTTTGTAACCGCATTTTTAGGTAACTATTTAAAGAAAAAAGAATATTCTAAATATTTAGAATTGCAGCCTAATTCTAATGAAAAAACCTGGGCTGGTTTTAAACCTCGTACTTCAACTGGACTAGAATTATTGCATTTATCCTCCGAAGGTAAATAATGTTTAAAGTACAAAGATTATTTTTAAAGGCGTCTTCAAAGCCAAGAACAATAATTGAAGTTTCGGAATTATTAATAAACAAGGAAGGGGAAATAGAAGGTGCTAAAAAATGTTTAAATTTCAGACAAGTTTTAATTTTACCTTCTAGTACTTTTCAAGAATTTAAAATAAATCCTGGAGATTTAAATGAGAATATTGTTGTTGAAGGATTTAATGTTCATACACTAACATCCGGAACGGTTCTTGAAATAAATGAAGTGAAAATTAGATTAACTTATCACTGTGAACCTTGTGCATTTGTAAATAAATGGACAAGTATTAAAAATATACAATTCAGAAGGGGTTATCTAGGCAACTTTCTTAATCCCGGAAAAATTATAGTTGGTAATGAAATAAAGATTTTAGAAACTAAATCTGAGCCAATTCCCTATAAAATTGAAGATAGAATAATTTGGTTTTTAGAAAAACAAAACAAGATAGTTACGGCTCAACAATTATTAGAAGGAGTTGGCTTATCTAAAGGATTTCGAAGAGCAATACCCGCTTATTTAAAAAGAATTGATGAGAAATATAAGAAAATGGTCGAATTTAAAAATGGTTAAGATTGACAAAACATAGTTTTTGTAAATAAATTAAAAGATTTCTCAACTCATTATGTTGAAAAACCTAGGCCATCTGTTTCACTCTATCCTTCAATTGAGTCATTTCATCTCTAAAACGAGCAGCCTGCAAAAAGTCTAAATCTCCAGATGCCTTTTCCATTTTCTTTTGGGTTTCTTTTATCAAGCTTTCTAATTGAGATTTATTCATATACGCCACCACAGGATCTGCTGCTATATTCATTTGATCTGATTCTACATAATAGCCTTTGACATTAGGCTTAAAGTCTGCAATAGAAGTTTGTTCTAAAATTGCCTCTTTACTTTTTAGAATAGTTGTGGGAGTAATACCATTAATTAAATTATATTCTATTTGAATAATTCTTCTCCTATTGGTTTCGTCTATAGCTTTTTCCATTGATCCAGTAATCCGGTCCGCATACATAATTACTTTTCCATTAGCGTTTCTTGCTGCTCTACCTATAGTTTGAATTAAAGACCGTATGTCACGCAAAAAACCTTCTTTGTCCGCATCCATAATAGCCACCAATGAAACTTCTGGGAGATCTAAACCTTCTCTAAGTAGATTTACGCCCACTAGAACATCAATAACGCCTAATCTTAATTCTCTTAAAATTTCCACTCGCTCCATAGTTTTAACTTCAGAATGAATGTATTTTCCTTTTATTCCAACCCTTTCCAAATATTTACTAAGCTCCTCAGCCATTCTTTTGGTTAGGGTAGTAATTAATACTCGTTCGTTACTTTTTATTCTATTAAAAATTTCCTCTAATAAATCGTCAATTTGGTTTAGGCTGGGTCTAACTTCTATTTCTGGATCCAGTAATCCAGTAGGTCGAATAATTTGTTCCACTACCACTCCTCCAGCCATATTAAGTTCATAATCTGCGGGAGTGGCACTCACAAATATAGTTTGTGGTGTTAAACTTTCAAATTCTTGAAAAGTCAGGGGTCTATTGTCCATAGCGGAAGGTAATCTAAAACCATAATCCACTAATGCTGTTTTTCGAGAGCGGTCTCCACCAAACATTGCTCTAATCTGTGGCATGCTAGCGTGACTTTCATCTACAATCAATAAAAAATCATCTTGAAAATAATCTAAAAGGCAGAAAGGTCTTTCTCCTGGCTTTCGTTTATCAAAATAACGTGAATAATTTTCAATTCCACTACAATACCCCAATTCTCGCATCATTTCCAAATCAAATTCAGTTCTTTCCTGAATTCTTTGGGCTTCAATATGTTGCCCTTGATCTTCAAAATATTTAATTTGAGTAACCAAATCATCCTGAATCAATTTGATAGATTCCTGCATTACATCTTTACCTGTAACAAATAAATTGGCTGGAAAAATAACTAGTTGAGTTTCATTACTTATTTTCTTACCACTATGTGGCTCAATGGTCTGAATTTGTTCAATTTCATCCCCCCAAAATATAATTCGATAAGCAAAATCTGCAGATCCAGGGAAAATATCAACGGTATCTCCTTTTACCCTAAATGTACCTCTTGAAAACTCAAGTTCAGTTCTTGAGTATAATATTTCAACTAATCTATACAAAAATTTATTTCTACTAACGGTCTCCCCTACCTCAGCTTTTACTATGCTTTGTTTAAATTCACTTGGATTTCCAGCTCCATAAATACAAGACACTGAAGCAATTACAATTACATCTCTTCTGCCAGACATTAAAGACGATACGGTGGCTAATCTTAATTTATCTATTTCTTGGTTTATTTGTAAATCTTTTTCAATGTAAGTATTTGTAGATGCAATAAATGCTTCTGGCTGATAATAATCGTAATAAGAAATAAAATATTCAATAGCATTAGAAGGAAAAAACTGTTTAAATTCTCCGTAAAGTTGGGCTGCTAGTGTTTTATTATGGCTTAAAATTAAAACTGGCCTTTGTAAATTCTCTATCACATTGGCTATGGTAAAGGTTTTCCCGCTTCCGGTAACTCCTAAAAGCACACTTGATCTATCCCCTGCCCTTACGCCTTTTATTAGCTGTTCTATTGCCTGTGGCTGATCGCCTGTTGGTAAGAAATTAGAGGTTAATTTAAAAGACATATAAACAACTTTATAAAGTTAGGTTTTCTTAATTAAACTTTTAAAAGGCCTTGAAGGATAAAAAAAGCTGGTTCCATTTGAAAAAAATTGTTTGAATAATTTTTTGGCTAACAATTTAATCTCAAAATATTTAGTACCACGGGAATTTAATGCTATTAAAATTGAAAGCCCAAAGCTTACAAAAACATTTACCATACCAATAACAATAATTCCAAATATTGTATGAAAAATTGTAATTTGATTTACACTATTATTAAGTCCCACCATTCCAATTCCAAAATTCCCAGCTGCAAAAGTTACATGCCGAATATCTAGCGGTAATCCTAATGCTTGACCTATTGTAGAGGTACTGCCAAGCAAAAAACCAAGAAATATATTTCCTGCTATTCCGCCAATATTATTGTCGATATAGTTCGCAATTTTTGTAATCTTTTGATCCCCAAATATGTTGATTAGCCTTTTGTTTTTAGTTATTCTTTTATTCATGTTATTATAAACCCAGATATTTTCATAATATCCTGATATTAAACCGGAAAGCATTAAATATACGCCAGCTATTGCTGCATGAAAAATAGCTAAACTTTTAAAAACATTTATTTCTGAAATTAATTTATTCGCCTTTGAAACATCCGCTATATGGCTACCAGTAAAATAAAAATACACCCATGCAATTATAAAAGCCAGAGGAAATGCAATAATCACATTTCCAACTAAGGAAATAAACTGACTTCGAATTTGCCTAATCAATAATTTTGAAGACTTATTTAGCCAATCCGGATTTTTCCCATTATTACTCAAACTTGAGGCTATTGTTGAGGCTGTCATAGCCGGTTGTTTTGTAGCTAAAGTAAATCTTAAAAGGTGAATTAAAACAAAGCCGAAGGCATAATTTAAACTATAAAATAAAGCATTCCAGAACGCCGGTAAATATTGAAAATAAATACTTGTTTTAAACCAACATAAAAAGGCCACTATTATTCCACCACCTAATGCTCTTCTAAATAGTCTCCAATATTCTACCTTTGATGAAGCAATAAAATTTTCACCTGACTTAGAAGTATTTTCAACAACCTTAAAAGATAAAAACTCTAAATTCGTTTTAAAATGAGTCTTAAGACTATTTTTTGTATTTTGAGTTTCTACAAGTTCCTTTAATAGTATTGCTAAAATTATTGCTTTTTCTTCCTTAATTGAGGATTGAATCCAAGAAAGTAGCATTTTTAGCCTTCCTAAATATTTTTCCAATTTTCGAATCAATACTGTCATTCTCAATGATATACCATATAAATCCTTGTGTTTATATAGTTTGCTCATTTCTATTTTACATTGACTTAGCATAACCAAAATATGGTTATAATCATTCTCTCTTTCTTTTGGAACACTTTTAGGATTCGATAAGATTTTTTCAACAAAAAGAGTTACATCTCTATTCAAGCCTAGAAATGGGGAATCCAAATCATCAAATGTTGCTATTTTAGAAACCACTTCTCTTTCTATTCCAATAGAAGCAATTTTTTGGGCGAGTATAATTATCGCATTTAATACTTCTCGTTCAATATATCGATTGCCAATATTTTTTTTTGGCCAGATGATTTTTAAAAGTAAGTTAGCTAAATCTTTATCAGAGTATAGTTTTAACCATTGATAGTCCCTTTTATTTGGAAAGTAGTAATTAATAGCTATTGTAAGTTCTTCTTCTTCAATTATTTCAGGTAATATTTTTTTTCCAATTTTAGAAAATGCCTCAGAAAATATTCCAGAAAAATCACTAATACCCGATTCAGAAAGTAAACTAACGTATTTTTTTTTGACAGCTATTTCGAAAATTTCTTTACCTAAAATTTCACAGTTTAAATTTTGTACAATTACATCTAAAGAAATTAATGCCGAATCTGCATTTAATGAATGTGTTTTTAAGAAATCCACAAGGCTTTTTATGTGATCTGAATTTTCCAAAAAACTTTTTAAATTTACTTATGTTACAAAGTTAGGGATTTAAATGCTACATCAAAAAATTAAATGTTTATTCAATTTATTTGCTAATTTTTTAAGAAAACGATAGAATAATTTATAGAATTTTTAAAAAATCCAAAATTTGAAATTATGCTATATTTTTTATCCGCACAATTTCTATTGTAATAAAAAAAACATTACTTTTATTTTAAATAAAAACATAACAATGAAAAAAATTCTTGTTTTAATACTATTACAAATCAATTTTTTAAATTGCATATTAGCTCAAGAAATTAAGCCAAAACCATTTAAAATTTTCAAATTTCTGCCCTTTAGCTTAATTACGGGGTCTCTAACTATGAGCCAAGAAAAATTCAACGCAGAAAAAAACAGAAGTACTATTTTCACTTTGGGATTAAGATATATCAAAACTAATCAAGAGGCCACCAATTATTCTTCCACTACCCAAATAAATGTTGACCAATTTAATAAATGGACGGGGGGAATGATGGGAATAGAAAGAAGATTTTATGTCCCTTCCTTTAAATCGGGTGATAAGACTTTGTTTTTTAATGAAAAAGCTCAATTTGGAGTGTATTTATCTACAGGATTACGCTTAGACTACAATAGTAATACCTATGATAAAAGCAATTATAACTATGTATATGATCAAACTAAACCAAATACTCAGACAGGTATTCTTGTAGAGAATTCAGGCAGAGTTAATTATTTTGGAGTGATGCCAAATATGAATATTGGCATACAATTTACCCTGTTTCAAAACCTATATATTGACACATTCATAGGGGGCGGCCTTCGATTAATAAATAAAAATATAGTTAGAAAAACACAATCTAATAACAATCAAAACTCCTATTTCGGAGATAACCTTCAAATAAGAGCTACAGAAAATTTCATGCTAAAAGAAGGAGTTCAAGCAAATTTTGGATGCTCATTAGGGCTTAAATTCTAAAAATATTTTATACTATTTTTTCTTTTTTTCCTGTTTTAATAGTTGTAAGAATTCAAAACTTTTGATATTTTTACGAATATTGTAATTTTAGATGTTAACAAATATATCAAACTATTTTCATAGCAGGGTAAAGCCACTCAATATCCTAATTGCTGTTGGTACTCAACTTATTTTTGGGTTTTTAATTTTACCAAAAATGCAAACAATCATTGACCCAAAAGGGGGAACTCCGGTTCTAGATTTAAGATTTGGTTATTCACCTCAAAAGGCTTTTGAAGTTCTCGACATTTTTGGTCAAAATGGTAGAGAAGCTTATTTTTTTACGGAAGCTTTTTTAGATGTACTCTATCCAATAGTTTATTCAATAGCCTTTACCTTGATTTTGAGTTTATTCTTCCAAAAATCATATTCAAAGAACCATTACTTTCAAAAATTCAATATTTTCCCACTCTTTGTCGGGATAGCTGACTTATTCGAGAA
>JANNWE010000680.1:0-1748 GCA_031414675.1 Cytophagaceae bacterium | reverse complement strand
TTGTTTTACATTTATCCCTAAATTTTGATGATTAACCCTTTTGTTTTTTACAAATTATTTTAAGTACTAGTTTTGAAAAATAATTTTAAAAACAAACATTATGGAAGCTTCAATCTTCAAAATTGCTTTATTTATTCATGTATTTGCAGGTGTCATTTCATTGAGTTCTGGTTTGGTAGCTATGAGTTACGGTAAGAAAGGTGGCAAGGTTCATAATATTGCTGGCATCCTATTTTATTGGGCAATGACTGTCATTTTTTTAACAACTATATTGTTTTTTATTATGTATCCAGCCAAAATCAGATTTCATTTTTTTCTAATGATAGGAATTGTAAGTTTTTATCCAAACTGGTCCGGTAAAAGAATGCTAGCAATGAAAAAAGGCTTAGTGCCTACTTTAATGGATAAGATTGCGGCTTATAGCATAGGTATTTCAGGAATTTGTATGTTGATTTATGCTGTTTTTGGATTGGTTTTTCCTGAGAAATATGGAGATTATGCCATTTTATTTATCATCTTTGGGATAGTCAGTTTGGCTAATAGTTATGGCGATTTAAAATTCTATTTAAACTATAAAACACCTATAAAGATGCATTGGTTTTTTGCACATGGAGGCAAAATGATGGGGGCTTATACTGCAGCTTTGACAGCTTTTTGTGTAAATATTGTACCGAGATTTCTACCAGAGAATAGTCCGAGTTTTGTTTATATTTTCACATGGGTTGCACCAGGAGTGTTATTTGGAATAGTTTCTTTTAAGATTTTAAAGAAATACAAAATAAAGTTTGGAATTGCCTAAGAATTACCAAATTTGTCCACCATTTAATGTATTGAATTAGTTAAAATATTTATTAAAATAATTATATTGGATTAAAAATTATGTATTAAATTGCGTCATGTTTATTAATTTATTAATGACAAAGTCTATTTTTTTCATTGCCTTATTATTTTTAGTTTGTTCTTGTTTTCGAAATTCCTATCAGGTTGAAGTGCAAACTTTGGCTGAAATTAATGAATTGGGTGATTATACATTTTCAATAATTCATTCAGAGAAAATGGATGAAGTAGTAGAAAAGGATATACATACAATTTTGCAGAAGAAGGGGTTTATAAGCACAAAGAAAGATTTTCGATTCGCCATATTTTATACCATATTCCCTTCAAAAGTTCGACTTAATTCTATCGATAATTATTATAATTCTGGAATAAAATCTCAAGTTTTAGTATCTAATTTAAAACCTGCCAGAACTATGCTTATTCAAGTAATGGATACCGAAAAACAAACTATCGTTTTTCATGTAACAATTAGTGGTTTTAAAGATGCAGTAATAAGTAGAAATCAATTTAAAAATATTTTACAAAAGGCTTTCCATGATTTTTCTATTGAACATAAGCCTTTAATTTTTGTTTCCAATGTATAGAAATAAAAATCTTGGATTTCATTTAATTGTTTTCACCCATTCTTTTTTGAATTTTAACGTTTATCCTTTTTTTAATGGAGAATATTATTGAATACTTCAGAACTATTCCATCACTACATAGAACGATTCTTTTGGTGGGGGGAATAGCATTTTTCTGGATTGTAGAGACTGCGGTACCGTTGTTTCGGTTTAAATATAATAAAATTAAGCATGCTGGAATAAACATCTTTTTTACTATTACTACCATATTGGTAAATTTTCCTTTGGCATTTATTTTGATAAAATCTTCGGACTGGGCCATTGAGAATGATTTCGGTATAATTAATT
>JANNWE010000679.1:0-2017 GCA_031414675.1 Cytophagaceae bacterium | reverse complement strand
CAAATAAAAGTTGAACACGCAAGTACAAAAAGTGGCTTGTTTGACGAAATGAACACTGGAGGAAGTAGCTCAACATCTAGTCTCTATGAACCCATAAGAGAGGTTGCAGCCACCATGAGAGAAATGCTCAAAACAGCTGCGGCCAAAAAATGGGGTGTGAAAGTAAATGAAATTGAAACCCAAAAAGGCACGTTAATGGCTGGCACTAATAAAATGACTTATGCAGAAATAGCAAAAGAAACCAAAGAATGGGAAATACCAAAAACGCCAGAATTAAGACCTAAATCAGCTTTTAAAATAGTAGGAAATTCAGTAAAACGTACTGATTTGAAAGCAAAAGTAATGGGAACTGCCAAGTATACGCTCGACAGCGAATTGCCTGATATGCTTTATGCAGTTTTGTTGCAATCACCTTATGTAAATGGAACAATTAAAAGCATTGACACAAAAGATGCTGAAACCTCAGTAGGTGTAGTAAAAGTTGTGCAGGAAGGAGAATTGGTGGCAGTTGTTGGCAACACATTCTTTGCAGCAGATAGTGCATTTAAAAAATTAAAAGTTGAATGGAATATACCTAACAAAATTCAGCAAGCAGAATTAATACAACTAGTAACAGTTGGCAATGGAAAAGAAGTGAACATTCAGAGAGAAGGCAGTGCGAAAAGTATCATAGCAACTAAAAAAGCAAGTGTTTTTAAACAAGAGTATCGCACTCCAATGGCAGCCCATGCACAAATGGAAGTGAACGCTGCAATTGCCCATGTAGAATCTGACAAAGCCCTCATCATTGCAGGAACACAAGGACCAAAAGTCGTTATGGATACCGTTTCAAAAGCACTCGGTCTCGACAAGGATAAAATAGAAGTACAAACACCGCTTGTGGGTGGAGGATTTGGAAGAAAAGCCGGCAAAGGATTATATATAGAGGCCGCTTTGATTTCGAAAGCCGTAGGAAAACCAATAAAATTATATAATTCTCGCCAGCAAGAATTCCAAAATAGTTTGTACAGACCTAATACGCATCATGTTTTGCAAGCAATAATTGCTGAAAATGATGAAATTGAAGCCATTACTCATGACCAAGCCACACCAGATAACCTCAAGAGTTTTATGGGAACCGACCTGATAGTAAAAGTATTAGGTGCTGATTTTATTTCGGCTGGACACGGGGCCAGTATAATGTATAATATCAAGAATAAATCTGTTTCTATTTGGAACACTGAAGTTCCTATTCCAATAGGTATTTGGAGAGGAGTAGGTATGTTTCCGAATGCTTTTGCTATTGAAAGTTTCATCAATGAGCTAGCACATCAAACTAAAAAGGACCCAATCGCTTTCAGAATAGGTCTATTGCAAGACGAGGATAAAATAAGTGTAAGGAGTAAAAAGGTTTTGGAAACTCTTATGGAAAAAAGTGGTTGGAACACTCCAAAAGCCGAAGGCATTGGTAGAGGAATAGCCATCGGAAACGATCGAAAAACCATTGCTGCTGCAGCTATAGAAGTGGCTATAGTGGAAGGAAAAATAGTTGTTAAAAAAGTTACACAAGTAATGGATGTTGGTGTAAGTATAAACCCAGAGGGAATCAAACAACAAATTGAAGGTGCAACTATGATGGGAATTGGAGCGGCACTTTATGAAGAAGTAACGGTAAAAGATGGACAAATAGAACAAAGTTATTTCAGTCAGTACCCCATGGTTACTTTGGCCGATACACCTGAAATAACCTGCATCATACTCGAAGGAGATGATATTCCTTATGGAGTGGGCGAGCCACCACTTGCCCCCATTGCCCCAGCTATTTCTGGTGCCGTTCTAGATTTGACAGGTCAGGCATTGCGATCATTACCATTACGCTTGAGTTAATGCCCTTCGTTTAGCGCATATTAAAATGGCTATTTCGAATTGCGGAATAGCCATTTTTATTAAAAGAAACCAAGCTGTGCTTAGTCTCCAGACTAAGGACGGGTGACAATCGGTCTTCATGCATCAAGATAGTTCAATATCAACCTTAGTC
>JANNWE010000678.1:0-3880 GCA_031414675.1 Cytophagaceae bacterium | reverse complement strand
AGAACATTAACAGGACAAACTTCTGAAGCATTTTACAATTCTGTTTCCCATGCATCGCTTTTATCTATTGGATTAAATTGTGCCTTAGGTGCAAGGGCCATGAAACCTTATTTAGCGGAGCTTTCACGCGTAGCTGATTGCTTAATAAGTGTTTACCCAAATGCCGGCTTACCTAATGAAATGGGGCAATATGACGAATCTCCAGCATATATGGCCGAGCAAGTAAAGGAATTTTTAGAAGAAGGCTATGTAAACATTTTAGGAGGCTGCTGCGGTACTACACCAGACCACATCAGGGCATTTGCCGAAATTGCAGATAAATATAGTCCTAGAAAACCAGAGACTATTGCTCCTTTATTAAGACTGAGTGGTTTAGAACCTATGACCCTCACCAAAGAACTAGGATTTGTAAATGTTGGAGAAAGAACAAACGTAACAGGCTCAAAAAAGTTTTTGAGGTTAATAAAAAACGAAAAGTTTGAAGAAGCTCTTGCAGTAGCTCAAGACCAGGTAGAAGGTGGAGCAAATGTGATAGATATTAATATGGATGAAGGCATGTTAGATGGCATAGCCTCAATGACCACATTTTTGAATTTGGTGGCCTCTGAGCCCGAAATTTCTAAAATTCCTATCATGATAGATTCTTCTAAATGGGAAATAATAGAGGCTGGACTTAAATGTGTGCAAGGAAAAGGAATTGTAAACTCCATCTCACTAAAAGCCGGAGAAGAAGAATTTATTAAACAAGCCACCACCGTTAAAAACTTTGGAGCGGCAGTTATTGTAATGGCTTTTGATGAAAATGGACAAGCTGACAACACAGAAAGGAGAATCCAAATTGCTAAACGCTCCTATGATATTTTAGTAAATACGGTTAAATTCCCTGCTCAAGATATCATATTTGATTTGAATATTTTTCCCGTTGCTACTGGAATTGAGGAGCACAGAATTAATGCCATTTCGTTTTTTGAAGGCACAAAATGGGTAAAAGAAAATCTTCCTCATGCGCATGTAAGTGGCGGAGTAAGTAATGTTTCTTTTTCATTTAGAGGAAACGACAAAGTGCGGGAGGCCATACATTCTGCATTTTTATATCATGCTAGACAAGCCGGCATGGATATGGGAATAGTGAACCCTTCCATGCTTGAAATCTATGACGACATCCCAAAAGACCTTTTAGAGGCGGTAGAAGATGTATTGCTAAATAGAAGAGAAGACGCAACCGAAAGATTACTAGATATAGCCGAAGGGCTTAAGGGCACCAGCATAGAAAGTGAAAAAGCAGTACAAGAATGGCGTAACGAAGTTTTAGAAAAACGCATTGAACACGCATTAGTAAAAGGTATTATTGAACATATCGATGAAGATATGCAAGAAGCTTTAGAAAAATATCCTCTACCCTTGCATATTATTGAAGGGCCATTGATGGACGGAATGAATGTAGTGGGAGACTTGTTTGGTTCAGGAAAAATGTTTCTTCCTCAAGTCGTAAAATCGGCAAGGGTGATGAAAAAAGCCGTTGCCTATTTATTACCTGCATTAGAAGCTGAAAAGCTAAAAACTGGAGATACCGCCAAAAACAACGGAAAAGTGTTAATGGCAACAGTTAAAGGCGATGTACACGACATTGGCAAAAACATTGTGGGAGTGGTATTGGCTTGTAATAATTTTGAAATTATAGATTTAGGGGTAATGGTACCCGCTGAAAAAATATTGGATGCGGCTATAGAGCATCAAGTAGATGTGATAGGCTTGAGTGGTTTAATTACCCCTTCCTTGGACGAAATGGTTTATATGGCCAAAGCGATGGAAAAAAGAGGTATGAAAATTCCATTATTGATTGGCGGTGCTACCACTTCAAGAGTACATACTGCAGTAAAAATAGATCCTTTTTATTCAGGACCTGTGGTGTATGTTTTAGATGCTTCTAAATCGGTACCTGTGGTAAGTAATTTATTGAGCAAAGATCTAAGTCAAAATTTTGTAACTGAATTAAAATCTGACTATGAACGCTTTAGGGAAGAATACCAAACTCGACAATCCGCTAAAAGTTATATTAGAATTAGCGAAGCCAGAGCCAATAAGCTAAAAATAGACTGGGAAAACAGTGAGTTAAAGAAACCTACGTTTTTGGGTACAAAAGCCTACACAAATTATGACTTGAAAGAAATTGCCGATTTCATTGACTGGACACCCTTTTTCCAATCATGGGATTTACATGGGCATTACCCTAAAATTCTATCTGATGAAGTCGTGGGCGTGGAAGCTCAAAAATTGTTTAATGATGCACAAATCCTATTAAAACAAATAATTAAAGAAAAATGGTTTGACGCCCGGGCGGTGGTAGGTTTTTGGCCCACGAATACTGAGAATGAAGACACCCAATTAGTATATGATTTTGAAATAATAGACGAAGGCCATAACAGTAGCTGCTCGACATTAACGCATGATCATAAAATATATACGGAGAATAGAGAAAAAATCATTGCAAAATTCCAACATATAAGACAGCAAGGCCAAAAAGGATCTGGATTACCTAATCTTTCTATCGCTGATTATATTGCTCCTGCTGAAACGGGTAAAAAAGATTACTTTGGAGGTTTTGCGGTAGGCATTTTTGGTGCTGACGAAAAAGCAAAAATATTTGAGGCTGATCATGACGATTATAATACTATTATGGTGAAAGTGTTGGCGGATCGCTATGCAGAGGCATTAACCGAACTGATGCATAAAAAAGTCCGTAAAACGCTTTGGGCTTATGACCAAACAGAAGAACTTAGCAACGAGGAAATAATTAAAGAAAAATACAAAGGCATTCGTCCTGCCCCTGGCTATCCAGCATGCCCAGACCATACGCTCAAACAAGAATTATTCAGATTGCTAGACGTAGAAAAAAACATTGGAGTAGAATTAACCGAAAGCCTAGCTATGTACCCCGGTTCTGCTGTTAGTGGTTTTTATTATTCCCATCCGCAATCTAAGTATTTTGGTTTGGGAAAAATTGCCAAAGATCAAATAGAAGATTATGTACAAAAAAGAGGGGTAAGTATAGAAGAAGCCGAAAGGTGGCTAAGCCCTGCATTGAATTATTAAGTTGGTTTTTGTAAGTGTTTAAAAAAGCTGTATACTATTAATAGATTCAAATTTAATATTTATACTATTACTTATTAATTAAATAATACTGTTATTCTTAAATAAATTGAAAGTTTAATAAAATGCGAATATTATTCACAGGTGGCTCAGGAAAAGCCGGAAAACATGTAATCCAATACCTTCTAGACCAAGGACATAAAGTTTTGAATGTGGATTTAAAGCCTTTACATATGCCTGGGCTTGATAATCTAAGTGCTGATATTACAGATTCTGGTCAGATGTTTAATGCCATGAGTTCATATACCAGTTTAAGTGAATTAGAACTGGGGGTTGGAGTACCAAAATTTGATGCTGTGGTTCATTTTGCTGCTGTGCCAAGAATCTTAATAAAGCCAGATAATGAAACTTTTAGGGTAAATACCATAGGAACTTATAATGTAATTGAAGCCGCTGTTAAATTGGGAATTAAAAAAATTGTAATAGCCTCTTCGGAGACCACGTATGGCATCTGTTTTTCAGATGGAGAAACTGACCCTAAAGTACTTCCATTAGCCGAAGATTATGATGTAGACCCCATGGATAGCTATGGATTATCGAAGGTGGTAAACGAAAACACGGCTCGTAGCTTTCAACGTCGGTCGGGCTATGATATTTATGCTTTACGAATCGGTAATGTAATAGAACCTCACGAATACACGGAACTTTTTCCTCATTATTTCAAAAACCCTGAAGTGCGTCGAAGAAATGCTTTCTGTTATATTGATGCACGTGACCTTGGGCAGATTGT
>JANNWE010000677.1:0-1960 GCA_031414675.1 Cytophagaceae bacterium | reverse complement strand
CAAAAGCACTGCCTTTCATTTACAAAAGCGAGGTTTCGTGCTCGGCTGATAATTTTGGGATTGTAGAAAATTCAGTTATCCCATCAACATTTGTTTTGTAAATCCCTATCCTCACAATTGCAAAAAACCTTGTTTACATGCTGGAGGAAAATCCTCTTAATTAAAAAATTTATTTTACAAAAAAACCTTATACCTATTATGCGACTAATTTATATCTTTCTGTTTGTTGGCCTTTTCACCCGCTCCTACGGACAAATTCCAGATTCACTTTCAAAAAAAGTGGACGCCATCTTTGCTGAATATGACAGAACCAATTCGCCTGGTTGTGCTTTAGCTATAGTAAAAGACGGAAAAATTATTTACAAACGAGGATATGGAATGTCCAATATGGAATATAACATTGCCATCACTCCCACTTCCATATTTCATATTGCTTCTATTTCTAAACAGTTTACCGCAGCGGCTATTGTTCGCTTATCTTTAGAAGGAAAACTGTCTTTGGATGACGATATAAGGAAATATATACCCGAAGTTCCCAATTTTGGGCACACCATTACTTTCAACAACCTTATACATCATACCAGTGGAATCAGAGATCAATGGGATTTGCAAGGCTTGGCAGGTTGGCGTAATGACGACTTAATCACTGAAAAAGATATTCTTGATATGCTATCAAGGCAAAAAGCATTGAATTTTCTACCTGGAGAAGAGTATGTATATTGCAATACTGGTTTTACCCTAGCAGCTATTGCCGTGAAAAGAATTACAGGTGTCTCGCTCAGAGCTTATGCTGATTCCGTTTTTTTTAAACCTCTCGGAATGACAAATACGCATTTTCATAGCGACCATGCCGAAATAACCCCCAATCGAACTTCTGCCTATAGCAAAGACGATAAGGGAATATTGAAAATAAGTATTCCTGTTTTTGACAATTACGGAGCCACAAGTCTTTTCACTACTGTGGAAGATTTAGCTAAATGGGATGAGAATTTTTATTCCAAAAAAATTGGTGGAGATGCTTTTATAAATTTGATGCAAGTGACGGGTAAATTAAACAACAAAACACCCCAAAACTATGCATCAGGACTAATTGTAAGTAATTACAAAGGATATAAGACCGTGGGGCATCGGGGTGCTGATGCAGGTTACCGGAGTAATAGTATTAGATTTCCAGAGGAGCATTTTTCTGTTTTGGTATTTGCAAATATGGCAAGCATAAATCCCAGTTTACTTTCTTATAAAGTTGCTGATTTGTTTTTAAAAGATAAAAGCATTCAGCCACCAACGTTTAAAGCAGATAGTAAAATAGTGAAAGGTTGGGCAGGCGATTATTTTGAAATGAAAACACAATCTTTATTAAAATTAAATTATAAAAATGAAAAGTTAAGTATGGGTGTAACTGAATTAATTGCAACTGGCAATTCCACATTCAACATACCTAATTCTTCCTCCACTGTATCGTTTAGTGGAGATAATGCACAAGTAGAAGTTTTTACGGAAGGTGCAGGACTAAATACCTATAAAAAAGTAAATAAAATGGTAGTGACTGTTCCAGAACTTGAAAAATATAAAGGGAATTTTTACAGTTCAGAATTAGACACAAAATATACTGTTTCTAGCAAGGACAGCAGCTTACAAATAAAAATACCAAGGAATGAAGAGATGAATTTTTCCCCTTTGCTAAAAGATATATTTACAGGTAATTTCATCCTACGATTCCAACGTAATAAAAAAGATGAAATTGAGGGTTTTTATTTAAGCACTGGACGAGTTCGTAATTTGTATTTTGAGAAAATGGCAGCAAAATGAACAAATTTATTTGACTTAAGCTAAAGACTGAACTTATCATTGAGCATTTATTCTTAACTTTAGCTTTGCTATTTTGATCAGCTCAGACTATGGACAAAAGAAATACTATTTCCGAAAATTCATAAAACCCTCATTATAAACCTTAATTAAA
>JANNWE010000676.1:0-2128 GCA_031414675.1 Cytophagaceae bacterium | reverse complement strand
CCTTACAACTCTTTAGCATAATACCGAAAGGCGAGTATATTTGGATTAATCGATTGTTATTGGGGGGAATTTCCTTGGTCTATTTTTTTAAGTTATTGCAAAACCCAATAATAAAGGATATTTTAAACTTTCCTTTTTTTTGGTTTAATTCAGGAGTATTATTCTATTGCTTAAGTACATTAATGATTACTTTCTTTTTTAAATTTACAATTATATCTAGTAATAATCAATTTCATTATCTTAGATTCATTATGATTTTAGAATACTTGTCCATTATAATGTTTTTGTTTTTTGCTTATGGTTTTTGGACATTAAAAAAGAACTTTGTTTTAAAGAAAAGATGAATTTTTCCGTAGAAACATTTATTTTATTAGGAACATTTATCCTTACCTTATTTGGTATATTAGTTATTGGATTTGTAATTTACTACGAAAGACGACAATTTAGGCTTGAATTAAGACAAAAGGAGGAAAAGCAAAAAGTTGAGTTAGAATTCCAACGTAAATTACTTGAAAATTCAATGGAAGTGCAAGAAATTGAAAGGCGTCGACTAGCCAAAGACTTGCATGATGAGGTAGGCGCATTATTATCTTTGTTAAAGATGGGTAATACTCAATTGTTAAAAAAAAGTGGAGAAATTTCCGACATTTCAGCATATGCATTAAATAATCAAGAATTAATTGATGAAACCATCAGTATTGTTAGAAGTATTTCCAAAGATTTAGTACCTCAAACTCTAGAAAAATTCGGCCTTTTCCATGCAATAGAAGAGTTTATTAGTAAAACTGAGAAAAATTCGAAAATTAAATTTATTTTTACTACTTCTAATTTTAATGACGAAATTAGGTTTTCGGGAATTATTGAATTAGCACTTTATCGAATTATTCAGGAAATTACCAACAATGTCTTAAAACATGCAGCTGCTTCTGAAATTTCTTTACAAATTTCCTATTATTTAGATAAGCTATTTTTAAGTTTTAGCGACAATGGCGTGGGTTTTAATTTGAACGAAGTAATAAATAATCCTAAAACTGGTCTCGGATTAAGAAATATTGAAAGTCGATTATCAATAATAAAAGGTACTTTTAAAGTAATTACAAATCTAAACAAAGGGGTTTTATACGAAATAGAAATAAATGACTGTCATGAAAAAAATTAAGCTTGCAATTGTCGATGATCATAAACTTTTTCGAAGAGGTTTAATCTCAATTTTACAACAAAATGAGAATTTAGAGGTAGTATTTGACTCTGGAAACGGAAAAGAATTCTTAAACCATCCTCAATTTTCAGAAATTGAAGTGGTTTTATTGGATATTGAGATGCCTGAACTTGATGGTATTGCTACCACTAAAATTTTAAGAGAAAACAACCAAGAAATCAAAATCATTATTCTTTCTATGCATGATGAAGACCAATTTGTTTTACATCTTATGGAAATTGGTGTAAATGGATATTTATTAAAGGATACTGATACAGATGAAGTTGTTACAGCAATTAAGAAAGTATATGATTCAGGAATTTATTTCTCTGATTTTGTAAGTCGGATAATGTTGAGGAAAATGAATAAAACGCAACAATCAAATTCTAAAATTTTTAATTATAAGACTGATTTATCAGGTAGAGAGCTAGAGGTTTTAAGAAATATTTGCGAAGGACTTACAACAGCAGAAATTGGAGAAAAAATGTTTATAAGTCCAAGAACAGTGGAAGGTCATAGATTGAGAATAATGGAAAAATTGGGTGTTAACAATACAGCCAAACTTGTAGCATTTGCAATAAAAAATGAATTAGTAAATATTTGATTATTTTGCCAAAATAGCTGTTGCTTCTATTTCCACTAAATATTTTTTATCTATTAATTTGTTTACCTCTATCATTGTGGTTGCGGGCTTTATAATACCAAAAATTTCATTGTGGGCTTTTCCAACTTTTTCCCAATTTGCAATATTAGTTACATAAATTCTCGTCCTGACCACAGCATCTAAGCTTGAACCTAGTTGTTTCAAAGTATTTTCAAGTTTTAATAAAATAAATCTAGTTTGTAAATATTCGTCACCTTCGCCTACAATCTCGCCACTATGATCTGTAGAAACAGTACCACTAACTTCTATTACATTGCCTACCTTAA
>JANNWE010000675.1:0-2884 GCA_031414675.1 Cytophagaceae bacterium | reverse complement strand
GACGGTGATGCAAGACCAGGAAGAACAACATGGTATAGAGTAGTGACCAGAAATATTTCAGGCCTAACCAATTCAAATTCTGTTATGGTTTCTGTAATTCCATTCACAGGACCCAAAAATCCAGTAAATGTCAGGTCTGATCAAACCAATAAGTCAAGAAATCATTTAACAATTAGATGGGAAAACCCTGCCGATGATGTTGCATGTGGCTCAGACATCCGTGCTTCTAATTTCTTAATGGTAAAACTTTTTAACGAAACAGAGTATAAACTATATGCAGAATTATATCCCAATGCGAATACTGCAAGAATTGACGGATTAAAACCAAAAGATGTAGTTGACTACAGAATATTTTCTTTAAGTAATAAAGGTTTACAGTCTAATTGGATTGGTGGCAGAGATACAACATGGGGGCCTCCATATGCCCCTTCGAATATGATAATTGTTGCATTTAAAGACAGATTAAATGTTCCTGCTTTAGAAGTTAGGTGGAAAGATAATTCAAAAGATGAAGATTATTTTCAAATTGAAGTTTCTACTGATTCAATCAATTTTAACCTCTTAGCTAAAATCAAATTTGATAATACAAATTTCTATCATACCCCAGTAGAAGAAGGAGTAAACTATTTTTATAGAATGAAAGCCGGTTCAAATACAGATGGCGAATCTGCCTATACTCCTATAAGTTTTGCTGTTAATTTTCCCTATTCTGCCAAACCCAATGCACCATATGGGCTACAAGGAGCATTAGTAGCAAATAGAATAAATTTAAAATGGTACGATGATTCGGATAAAGAAAGAAATTATATTCTGGAAAGATCAATTGATAACACCACTTCATATAAAATTTTAAGCACTTTACCCCGAAACGCTACTACTTTTGTGGACAGTGATGTTTCAACAGGCAAAACATACAATTATAGAATTAGAGCAGTAAATCCTTTAGGTGAATCTGATAATTCCAATATTGCTACCGTAAGATTTGGAACTACTTTGGTGGCACTTCAAAATGTTGAGCTAAGTTTTTATCCAAACCCAACTTCTGATTTTCTTCAAGTTAAAGTTCCAGAATCTATTGTTGGAAAATCGGGCACTGTTATGGTATATGACGAAAACAATAGAATTGTGCTAGAAAAAAAATTCAATAACTTTAGTGACGAATTTACAATTCCCGCTACAAACCTTATATCGGGAAAATATAATGTGAAATTAACTTCTAAAGATTTTGTACAAACAAAAAAGATTTTTAAGCAATAAATAATTATTAAAATTAAATCTTTAAAAAAAGGGCAATTCAATAAATGATTTGCCCTTTTTTTATTTAAATTCAATTCAATATCTCCAAAAATATTATTAAATTAAATTTAAAAAATGCAAAAACTTTCAAACAAATATTTTTTAATCTATTTTTGCATTAAATAAGCTTGTACCTAAATATAAAATGAAATGAAAAGAATCAATTTATTCTTTCTTGGCCTTCTTTTTCAGTCGATTTCTGCTTTTTCTCAGCTTCCGCCCATTCAACCACCTTTGCCTACTGGAGTTTCTGCATTGCAAGTTGGTTTAACCAATCAGATTTTTATTTCTTGGACCCCTCCTTTATCAGGTGCAACAGGTTATAAAATATATTTAATTGAAGGGGGGGTTACTCGTAAAATTTTAGTTCAGCCTTTGACTACTTCAACCTTCACAGCCACAGGATTAAGATTAAGTACCTCTTACAGAGTCTCAATTAGATCTTTTAGAGTGAATGCGCCTACTGATACCACAGAAACATTGGCAGAAACTACACCAATAATAGTACCTATGATAGAGTTAGTGGCACCTTCTATTACCGTGGAGCCTCAAAACATTACTCCCACTTCCATAGGTTTAAGAATTACAGACTCTAATGTTTCAGAAAATGGCTTTGAGATAGAATTCTCAGGAGGAGGCACAACATTGCGAAAAACCGTATCTTCTGGTTCCATATTATTTGATTCTTTTACTGGTTTAACTCCAAAAACAACCTACTCTATTCGAGTTAGAGCATTTATAGGTGCTACCTTTGGGCCTTTCTCCAATATTCTAAGCGCAACAACACTTATGGATTTTCCTCCTGCAGCTACCATTTCATCTTCAGGAAATTGTCCAACTTCGGTAAACCTTCAATGGACTATACCAAATAGAACGGAGGATGTACAAAATTTAATATTACAATTATCATTCGATAATGTCACTTTCAACACGTTGAAAGAATTGAATGCATCAGACAGAAGTTTTGTTCATACAGACGCCATACCAGGAAGAAATCATTTTTATAGAATTGTTACCCTAAATACTACAGGAATAACTCCTTCTAACAGTGTATCTGTTACTACAAAGAGTTTTGTAGGTCCAAATCCAATAGCAAATCTAATTTCTGACCAATCAAACAAATCAAGAAATTTTTTGACTTTTAGATGGACAAATGGAAGTGAAGATAGAGAATGTAATACGAACATAAGAGATGAAATTATTGTTGAAATAAAGGTTAATAATGAACCCTCCTTTAGGCAGTATAAAAGAATTTATCCCTTTGAATCTTTTATAAAAATAGAAGGATTAAATCCAAAAGACATTGTGGAAGTGGCAGTACTTTCGGTGAGCAACAAAGGTTTATCTTCCTCAAAAGTATTTGGAAAAGATACCACTGCTGGCCCTCCCTATGACCCTTCAAATTTAATTATTGTTGCAGCCGCTGATGCTTTAGGTAATCGCTTTTTTGATTTATCATGGAAAGTCAATTCAAAAGATGATGATTATTTCGTTATTGAAAAAAGCATTGATAAGGTAAATTACTTCCCAATTGGTAAAATAAAATTCAATAATACTTCATTTAAAGATTTTGATTTAGAAGAAGGGA
>JANNWE010000674.1:0-2453 GCA_031414675.1 Cytophagaceae bacterium | reverse complement strand
CAATTAAATCGCCTTTCTTTATCTTATACTCTCCCAAGTTGTTTTTTAAAATTAAGTCAAGCATTGTAGGAATGGTAGCCACAGAAGTATTCCCTGTAAATTCTATAGTAGTAGGAATTTTACCTTCAAACGACAATCCCTCCATACCATACATTTGAGCCAAGTTATTTGCGAAAGCATGCAACATTTTTCCATTGGCTTGATGAAATAAAAACATATCCACATCTGAGGCAGTTAACCCAGCTTTGTCCAACGCTTTTTTAATAACTTTTGGCACCCAAACTGTGGCGTATTTATAAACATCTTTGCCATTCATTTTAAATAAAGTAGGGGCTGTTATTTCTTTATTATAAGACCGATCTAAATATATACAAGAAATATCTTCTAAAGCATGAGAAAAAGTAGCGTAGGATATAATACCAGAATCATCCCCTGTATCTGAAGCAGAAATCACAGCAGCCCCACATCCATCTGCTAAAATCATGGAATCTAAATCGTGAGGATCTAAAAGCCTAGAAGCCACTTCTATTCCAATTACTAAAACATGTTTAGCATCCCCCATCTGAATAGCTTGATGCGCTTGAATAACTCCTTGAAGCCAACCAGGACATCCAAAAAGCAAATCGTAGGCAAAACACTCAAAGTTTTCTATCCCCAATTTGTTTTTTAATAAAGCTGCCATATTCGGAACAGTATGAAATCCATCTCTACCCTCCAACATATTTCCAGCATTATGAGCTACGATAATTCCATCTATTAAATTTTTATCTTTCCCCCAATCTGCAAGCGCATGCTCGGAGGCAGCCACCATTAAAGGCACAGAATCTCCTTTCTCAGAAATATAACCCCTTTCTTTAATACCAGTTATTTGCTCTAATTTCCCAATTATTTCAGCTGTTGGCTTGGAACTTGGAACTCCCATGGAGTCCATAAAAATGTTGTTTAAAAAGAACGCATTTGCAATTCTCCTTTCAGGCATTAAAGTGCCTGTTCCGTTTAGTATAGTTTTCAATTAGTATGTAATTAATAAATAGAATCAACTCAATAAAAAAAAATAACTCAATGTTTCTAATTTAGTAGAATATTTGTGATTAAAATAAAACTTAAACTTCTTTTCCAGTATAAGGCCTATATTTTTGAAAAGGAATTTTCAAAAGCGGCCCGATCTTTTCATTTTCTTCTGCACTCATATGGGTATCCACACCATAAACTAATTTTGATCTTTCTAAAAAAGTAAAGGTTCCAAAAATACGATCCCAAATCGAAAAAATATTTCCAAAATTACTATCAGTATAAGGTAATAAATAGTGATGATGAACATGGTGCATGTCTGGGCTAACGAAAACATAACTTAAGCCATTATCTAACCATCTAGGTAATGCAATATTGGCATGGTTAAACTGTGATAATGCAACTGACAAAAACTGGTACATAAAAACCATCCACATAGGTGCACCAGTAATAACTACAGCAATGGTGGTAAAAATAAATCGAAATACGCTTTCGCCAGGATGATGTCTATTTGCAGATGTTGTGTCAATGTTTCTATCTGTATGATGTATTAAATGAAATTTCCACATCCAAGTAACTCTATGCTCTAACCAATGAATAAAATAAGCCCCTATTAAATCTAAAACCAAAAGACCTACGATGGTATAAATCCAAATTGGCATAATGGGAAGCCAGTTAATTATTCCAAAATCATTTTCAATGGCCCAATCCGATGATTTTATTAAAATAAATGCCAAAGGAAAATTTACCAATATAGTAGTAATAGTAAAAAAAATATTTATTCCAGCATGCTTAATTTTATTATACTTAAACCGAAACAAGGGCACTGCAGTCTCTACTATCCAGAAAAATGCTATCCCCCCCACCAAAAGAATCGTTCTATGTAGTGAAGGAATAGTTCTGAAGTATTCAATAATATTCTCCATTAAAAAAAGGTTAAACGTTAAAATTCAAAAAAGAATGGGTGAAAACAATTAAATGAAATCCTAGATTTTTATTTCTATACATTGGAAACAAAAATTAATGGCTTATGTTCAATAGAAAAATCATGGAAAGCCTTTTGTAAAATATTTTTAAATTGATTTCTACTTATTACTGCATCTTTAAAACCACTAATTGTTACATGAAAAACGATAGTCTGTTTCTCCGTATCCATTACCTGAATAAGCATAGTTCTGGCAGGTTTTAAATTGGATACTAAAACTTGAGATTTAATTCCAGCATTATAATAATTATCTATAGAATTAAGTCGAACTTTTGATGGGAATATGGTATAAAATATGGCGAATCGAAAATCTTTCTTTGTGCTTATAAACCCCTTCTTCTGCAAAATTGTATGTATATCCTTTTCTACTACTTCATCCATTTTCTCTGAATGAATTATTGAAAATGTATGATCAGCCAATTCGTTAATTTCAGCCAAAGTTTGCACTTCAACCTGA
>JANNWE010000673.1:0-1537 GCA_031414675.1 Cytophagaceae bacterium | reverse complement strand
GCCCTTCTTCTGATATTATTTTTGCTATTTTTTCTTCAGAGAATTTTTATTTAAATATAGCTCAAATAAAAGCCATTAAATGGCTTTGGATAAAAATTCAAGAGGCATACGGAGAAGAAAACCCAACCCCAGCTATTGTGCATCTTTCTATAAATTCAAAAAATATAGATCCAAATTTGCAAGTTGTAGTGGCCACACCACAAGCAATTTCCTCCTCAATTGGAGGGGCTGATTTGATTGAAATTGATTCAATAAATTATGATTTAGAAAATTATTCAATTCATTTTTCAGATCGAATTACCAGAAATATCCAAAATATTTTAGAGCAGGAGAGTTTTTTGAATAAAACATTGGATGCATCCAAAGGGAGCTATTTTATAGATAATCTTACAAATAATTTAATTAGAGAAGTTTGGAAACTTTTTATTGAAGCTTAAATGAAAAAAATATTGGTTGCTAACCGCGGAGAAATTGCTCTTCGAATTATGAAAACCATAAAAAAAATGGGTATTAAGTCAGTGGCTGTATATTCTGATGCCGATAAAAATGCTTTGCATGTTCGATTCGCTGATGAGGCGGTTTGCTTAGGGGAGGCAATCTCCAGTAAATCGTATTTAAATATGGATAAAATTCTTTCTTTTGCTTTAGAATTGGGCGTAGATGGTATTCATCCTGGCTATGGTTTTTTAAGTGAAAATGCCCTATTTGCTAAAAAAGTAACGGAGGCAGGAATCATTTTTATTGGACCAGATCCTCATTCTATTACTTTAATGGGGTCTAAATTAGCTGCAAAGGAATGTGTTAAAAATTATAATATTCCAATGGTACCTGGTACAGATCAGGCTATTGAAAATAAAGAAGATGCCAAAAGAATTGCAAAAGATATTGGCTTTCCTATTCTTATAAAGGCTTCAGCGGGAGGAGGGGGCAAAGGTATGCGGGTAGTTGAAAAAGTGGAAGAGTTTGACGAACAGATGGAAAGAGCAATAAGCGAAGCACTTTCTGCTTTTGGCGATGGTTCAGTTTTTATTGAAAAATATGTGGCTTCTCCTAGGCATATTGAGGTACAAGTATTGGGCGATAAGTTTGGTAATATCGTTCATCTTTTCGAAAGAGAATGCAGTATTCAAAGGCGTCATCAAAAAGTAATAGAAGAGGCACCTTCTGCCATTTTAACCGCAGAGTTAAGAAATAAGATGGGGGAGGCTGCTGTCAAAGTTGCAAAATCTTGTCAATATGTTGGAGCTGGAACCGTTGAGTTTTTATTAGATGAAAACTTGAATTTTTATTTTTTAGAAATGAATACTAGATTGCAGGTTGAGCATCCTGTAACTGAGTTAATTACAAACATTGACCTAGTAGAACAACAAATAAAAATAGCAAAAGGAGAAGCTCTTTCATTTTCGCAAGACAATCTGAAAATCACTGGGCATGCAATAGAACTGAGAGTTTATGCGGAAGACCCTTTAAATGATTTTTTGCCT
Organism: Cytophagaceae bacterium; assembly: GCA_031414675.1. Taxonomy (GTDB): domain Bacteria; phylum Bacteroidota; class Bacteroidia; order Cytophagales; family Spirosomataceae; genus Leadbetterella. The sequence goes on along the minus strand of JANNWE010000673.1, from coordinate 53 downwards.
TCAATTGGAACAATAACTAGGTATCAAATTCCTCAAGGAGAAGGAATACGGTT
>JANNWE010000672.1:0-5913 GCA_031414675.1 Cytophagaceae bacterium | reverse complement strand
CTCTTTTTTCAAAAAAATCTTTAATAAAAGCTTCGGCATGTTTATTAATAACAAGCTTATCATTAAAAAATTCTGTTAAAGTAGTTTTGGTAATATCATCTTTTGTGGGGCCTAAACCTCCAGTTATTAATACTACGTTAGCTCTTTGAAGACTTTCATTTAGTATTTGTAAAATTTCAGATTTATTATCTCCAATGGAGGTTTTTCTTATTGTTTTAATGCCTATTTTATCAATTTCAGCACTAATCCATTGGGTGTTTGTATCGGTAATCTGTCCGTATAATATTTCGTCTCCAATAGTAATTACTTCTGCGTATATGATTTGCATCAAAAAAGATTTTGGTTTAAACGTGAATTTTGAAGTACTTTTGCGTTATATTAAAAAACAGTTCCAAGTTCTTTATTTATTCGGACATTTCCAATAAAATAAAAATTTTATGATTAAAAGTAACCTAGTTTTAGTATTGATTTTTTCAGTTGTTTTAACCTCTTGTGGGCAAAAATTTAATTTAGGAAAAATTTTAAATTCTGTTTCTAAGAACGCTCCATTGTCTGAAGAAGAGGTTGGAGAAGGATTAAAAGAAGCCTTAAGTGTAGGCATAAATTTAGGAGCAGATAAGGCATCGGCTTTAGATGGTTATCTGAATAATCCAAAAATAAGAATTCCTTTCCCACCTGAAGTTCAAAAAATAGAAACTACTTTAAGGTCTATTGGACTCGGCGGAGAGGTAGATAAATTTATTACCGCCTTAAATAGAGGAGCCGAAGAAGCGGCAAAAGAAGCTAAACCCATCTTTATTTCTGCTATTAAACAATTGTCTATTAGAGAAGCATTTAATATTTTAAGAGGAGAGAAAGATGCGGCAACTCAATTCTTAAAAAGAACTACAAGTGCTCAGTTAATGCAGTCATTTGAACCTTCTGTGGTGAAATCTCTTGAAAAGACAAATGCTACTAAATATTATTCAGATTTGGCAGGAACCTATAATAAGATTCCTTTTGTAACTAAAATAAATCCAGATTTAAAAGGGTATGCTACTCAAAAAGCAATCGATGGGCTATTTATTTTAGTAGCGGAAGAAGAGGCAAAAATAAGAGAAAACCCTTTGGCCAGGACTACTCAACTTTTAAAAAGAGTGTTTTCCAATATTTAATTTAATTATTTTCATGGTCTTTGGATTTTGAATATCTAATTTTGCAAAAAAATGAAGAAATTAAATGAATAAATCAGAAATACATTTCACCATAGAATTAGATGAAAGCCGTGTACCAGAAAAAATATTTTGGGATGCTACAGAAAACCCTAATGAGGGGATAAATGAAACTAAAGCAATCTCTATAAGTGTTTGGGATCATTATCACAGAGGCTTATTGGGTATTAATCTATGGACCAAGGATATGCCAGTTGAAGAAATGAATCATTTTGCAATAGACGTAGTTGGGAATTTGTCTCAAATGATGAAAGATTCTACCAATGACCCAAAGCTTATTCAGATTTTAGAAGATGCTGGAAAACAAATGACCAAGCATTTGAATGAACAAGCAAAATTGGAAGCTAAAGAAAAGTAAAACTGTTTCAACAAGAATTTTAAAGGTTTCAATTTTTGAAACCTTTTTTTGTGGAAGAATTTTTTGTAGCTAAGAAGTTTTTTTCAAGAATAGAGCAAGACAAAATACCTTAGGTTTAAAATATTAAGATTACTAATTGGTATGTTTTTCCTATTTAATTATTTTTAATAAATAATTTATGCCTTCAAAATTTAGTTTTAACATATAAACGGAAGAATTTAAATTATTCCATCTATTTCTTAAATCTCTCAATTCCAATGGCTTTCCAAATACATTCTGCCCAGATATACCTAAAACTTCAAGCATTTGATTTTCAGGTAAAATGGTATTATTAATTTTAAGTACTATTTTTTTGCCGTCATCGGCTGGAACGGGATAAACTACACTATTAAATATTTCCTTTTCAGTACTTAAAACTAAAGTTTTTACGTAAGCATCCGCCAATTTTATGGCAACTTCTACGCTTGGAATGCCGTAACCCAATCTATTATCTGGAACTTTAAATTGACTCCCAGATTGTATAACAATTTCTCTTAATTTCATTGCTGATAAATTGGGATAGGCTTGCTTAAAGGATGCCATTAAACCGGCAATTAAAGGAGAAGAAAAAGAAGTACCATTGGAAGTTGCAATGGTGTTAGAAGAAGTAGCTAATGTAGTAGAAGTGCCTCTAGCAACGAGTTCAGGTTTAATGGAGTTTTTTGCATTAGGACCTAGAGAGCTAAAACTAGATAATAATCCGTTTGAATCTATTGCCCCAACCGTTATAACCGAATCTGCGTCGGCAGGCGTAGAAATATATTTCCAAGCCGTATTACCTTCATTTCCAGCCGAAACAACCACTATCATTCCTGTGGCCACAGCCCAATCTGCTGCTTTTGCAGAAATTGTTTTATCTCCATTTAAATCTTCATATTTATAGCTCTGTGCTGGATTGTCAAATGTATTATAGCCTAAAGATGAATTAATTACATCTACACCTATGCTATCAGCAAATTCTGCTGCCAATAGCCAGTTAATTTCCTCTAATTTGGTTTCAGAACTTACATCTTCCGTTCTAAAAAGTGCAACGGAAGCATCAGGAGCTGTTCCAATTAACTTTCCTGCTAATTTTCCTACTATACAACTTAAAACAGAAGTACCATGATTATGGTCATCAAAAACGTTAGTATTGTTGGCCACAAAATCGTACTGGGCAATTACTCGTTTTTCATCAAAAAGAGGTTTGAAAACGTCTAAGGTATTGGCATTTAAAAAGCCAGAGTCAAATACACCAATCAAAATTCCTTTTCCTGTTTTACCATTCTTATGTAATATATCGGCTCCAATTTGCTGGGTTTGATTTAATGATGTTCCATAGTAAAATTTTTCATCTTTCCCAAATTTTGATTTTGTCTCTGATTCACTATATTCATTATTTACTCTGGCTCCTTTTATTTCAGCATTTCCTTCAATTCCTTTTACAAAACTTAAAAGTTTAATATTTGTAAGTTGCGAAGCACTAGCTTCAATCAATGCAGCATTCATCCATTTGGAAGTATAAATTACTTTTGCTCCCGCTTTTTTTAAATCGGCCACATAGGTTTTATTTACGGGGAAGTCTCTAGGAATTATTGAAATGTTTTGAGCAATTCTTCTTGTAATTGATCTCGGAGACAGGTATTTCGTTGGTTCGGAAATTTTGAATTCTGTGTTGCTTTTATCTTTAAAGTATATAAAATACTTGCTTTGTCCAGAGCAAATACTATTGAAATAAAGGAATATTGATAAAAGTAAAAAGGTTAGGCGCATAGATAAATGATTAAGACATAAAATTACTATATTTTTTGAAGCTTAATGATATAAAAATACTTTTTTAAAATTAGGTTTGAAAACGGTATTTCAAAAGCATTTTAAAATAACTAAAGAATGCAGATATAAATAATATATTCTATCTTAAGATAAAAATTATAAGCCGCTATAAAAATAAATTTTTAAGCAGTATCGAGAAATAATAAATCTCCTCAAATAAAAAAGTAGATCATTTAATAATCAAACGGTAAATATGCCATATAATCCTAATAGAATTAAGAAGATTATACTAAGAATTCTAAACCATTTAAAATGAAACAATGAGTTGTTACTCTTTGATTTGTAATAATTTAAACTAGCCATTTTAGGGGTATATTTAAGGGAAAGCAACAAAATTTTCCTAAAAATAATAGTTACGATTGAAATTTCAAAATATTTTGAAAAAATAATTATTTATATGTGAGAAACATTTTGTTTGTTGACATTAAGAAAGTTAATTTTGTGCCAAATAATTGATTTTAATGTCAGATAGAGAGAATATTAGAATAGCCATACAAAAGTCAGGCAGATTAAGTGAAGATTCCATTGCACTTTTTAAAGAATGTGGTATAAGGCTAGATATGGGCAAAGGTCGTCTTAAATCAGAATCTTCAAATTTTGAAGCGGAATTCTTATTTCTTCGTGACGATGATATTCCAGGTTACGTGGAAGACGGTGTTGCTGATTTAGGAATAGTTGGAGAGAATGTTTTAGTGGAGTCTGAAAAAGATGTGATAATTTCTAAAAAATTGGGTTTTTCAAAATGCCGATTATCCATTGCAGTACCTAGAGAAAGCCCCTTTAATGGGCCACAAGATTTAAACAATAAAAGTATTGCCACATCTTACCCAAAGCTATTAGGAAAGTATTTGGCAGAAAATTCCATAACTGCCCATATCCATGAGATTAGTGGCTCGGTTGAGATTGCTCCTTCTATAGGCTTAGCAGAAGCAATTTGTGACATTGTGAGCTCTGGAAGTACGCTGTTAAGTAATGGCTTAAAGGAAGTTCAAAAAATATTTAAGTCAGAAGCGGTTTTGATTTCCAATAAAAATTTGAATAGTCATAAAGCTCAACTGCTAGATAAAATACTATTTAGAATTAATGCAGTACAAAAAGCTCAAGATCACAAATATATATTACTAAATGCTCCAAATGATAGGTTGGATTTAATAATAAGCATTATTTCAGGAATGAAAAGTCCTACGGTAATGCCATTAGCCGTAGAAGGATGGAGCTCTGTCCACTCTGTTTTAGAAGAGAGTGCTTTTTGGGAAAAAATAGAAGCATTGAGAGAAGCTGGAGCTCAGGGTATTTTGGTGATTCCTATTGAGAAAATGATTTTGTGATGGGTTTATAATTTGAAAAATTGCTATTACTAATGAAAATATTTGAATTTCCATCTAAAGAACAGATTAAAGAAATAATAAAAAGGCCTACGCTTGATTTTGAACAAATCGAACAAAAGGTTAGGCCTATAATTGAAGAGGTACGTAAAAATGGAGATCAAGCATTAAGAAAATTTGCCTTAGAATTTGACAATATTCTTATTAATGATTTTAAAATAGAAAAAGAAATTCTAGATAATTCTGAAAGGAATATTTCTCAGGAATTAAAAAATGCGATTGATATAGCTTTCGAAAATATTTATTCTTTTCATTTAGCACAGAAAATAGAGGAAAATGTAATAGAAACTATGCCAGGAGTAAGTTGCTGGCGTAAATCTGTTGGAATAGAAAAAGTTGGTATTTATATCCCTGGAGGCTCGGCTCCCTTGTTTTCAACTGTTTTAATGTTGGCTATTCCTGCTCAAATAGCGGGTTGCAAACAGATTGTTTTGTGTTCTCCCAGTAATCATCCTGCCATATTATATGCTGCTTCTAAAGCCGGAATTACAGAAGTTTTTAGAATCGGAGGATCTCAAGCCATTGCTGCTTTGGCTTTTGGAACAGAAAGCATTCCCAAGGTGTATAAAATATTCGGTCCGGGTAATCAGTATGTAACTGCTGCTAAGCAAATTGTGAGCCAATTAGGTACTGCAATCGATATGCCAGCAGGCCCTTCTGAAGTCGCTATATTAGCTGACCATAGAGCCAATCCAGCATTTGTTGCCGCAGACTTATTGTCGCAAGCAGAACATGGAACTGACAGCCAGGTGCTATTAGTTTCAGAAAGTAAAGATTTGATTGATAAAGTGTTGAAAGAAATTAATATTCAATTGCCTTTGCTGCCAAGGCAGGAAATTGCTGAAAAAGCCTTAGAAAATTCTAAAGCAATTTTAGTTAATAATTTAACCGAATCTATAGATTTATTAAATGAATATGCTGCAGAGCATTTAATTTTAGCGGTAGAAAATCCTGAAGAAATTGCCGAGAAGATTGTGAATGCTGGGTCGATATTTTTAGGAGACTATACTCCTGAGTCTTGTGGTGATTATGCTTCTGGCACCAATCATACTTTACCAACCAATGGTTTCGCTAAAGCCTATAGCGGAGTTTCATTAGATAGTTTTGT
>JANNWE010000671.1:0-1817 GCA_031414675.1 Cytophagaceae bacterium | reverse complement strand
ATATAATTGCCACAGATCACGCACCGCATACATTAGAAGAAAAATCTCAAGATTATTGGAATGCCCCTTCAGGTTTACCACTTGTTCAACATCCATTGCAGATAATGTTAGAGCTTTTTAAAGAAGATAAAATTAGTTTAGAAAAAATTGTAGAAAAAATGGCTCATGGTCCAGCTGAATGTTTTAGAATTGAGAAAAGAGGTTTCATTAAGGAAGGATATTGGGCAGATTTAACCGTATTTGACTTAAACCAGAAGGAAATGGTAACCGAAGATAGTCTTTATTATAAATGTGGTTGGTCTCCCTTTGAAGGTCATCAATTCGGATCAAAAGTTATAAAAACATTTGTTTCAGGAGAACTTATTTATGACGAAGGAACATTTTTTAATAAAAAGGCTGGTCAAAGATTAAAATTTTATTCATAAAAAAAGGCCTTTGATATAGTTTCAAAGGCCTTTTTAAATTAGGTTAAGGCTGTTTTTCTAAAAACTTTGTTTAATATATTTCTGTACAAAGAACCAAATTTTTCATAGCACCATTCTTTTAATTCTTTAATTTCAATAATGCCAAGTTCTTTAAGGCCTTTTTTTAATTCTTTCTCAAATAATTTCTTGTCAAAACTTACCTTGCTAAGAATTATTTTTACGTATTCTAACATTTTCATGGTAAATCATAGTTTTAGTTTATCTGAAATATAACAATGAAGTAACAAAAAATATTGTTTTAAAACAAGAAATAATTCATTTTTTTTAAGGGAAGATAATTTTAAATTATAGATTTCCTATTTTGTTTTCCAATTGTTCCTCTACTTCAAAAAATGATAGTATCTTTAGTAATACTGCTTCAACAATTGAGTCTGGACAAGAAGCACCACATGTTAACACTACAACTGGAATTTTGTCTATTGGAAAATAATCTTCTGTAATTATTTCAATTTCTTGATGTATATCAAAATGAGAAATAAGTTGATTTGAAATGATTTGTTTTTGAGATTGAATGAAAAAGGTTGGCATCTTCTTTTCTAACAATTCCACTAAGTGTGTAGTATTTGAACTATTATAACCGCCAATTACAATTGCCATATCAGCTTTTTGACTTAATAACTCATACGTTGCATCTTGATTGTCATTAGTGGCATAGCATAGTGTGTCTCTAGTATTTGCAAAGAAGTTAGGTACATCGGAAAATGCTAAGTTTTTAAACGCAATTATTTCTTGTTTTAAATAGTCTGCTATGGCTTGAGTTTCTGTGGCCAGCATGGTTGTTTGATTTACAACGCCTATTCGTTCTAAATCTTGATCAGGATTAAATCCTAAAGAATACCTCCCTTCAAAAGTTTTGTAAAATAATTCCTTTGGTTTTTCTTTTCTAATGTAAGAAGCTAACACAATGGCCTCTTCCATGTCATTTATTATTAATGTCGGAGATTTTTCTTTGCTATGTGAAAAAGTAGCTCTAGTTTCTTCATGAATAGGCTTTCCATGAATAATTACTGTATATCCTCTTTCACCAATTTGTGAGGCTCTGTTCCATACCTTTTCTACAAAAGGGCAAGTTGTATCATATTTATATATATCTATCCCTTTTTTAGTTAATTCATTTTGTATTTCAAGTGTAGTCCCGAATGCAGGAACAATAACCACATCTTCAGAATTCAATTTTTCAAATTCTTTAATTTTATTGCCTTTTGTATCCATAAGAAACTTTACGCCTCTTGATTGTAAATCTTGATTTACTTCCTGATTATGAATCATTTCACTCAATAGATACACCTGTTTATTAGGGTTTTCTTCTAAAGTTTTATAGGCTATTTCTAC
>JANNWE010000670.1:0-7931 GCA_031414675.1 Cytophagaceae bacterium | reverse complement strand
AAAAGAGGCTTCTCAACTTAAGCCCAGCTCTTTCTTTAAAAAATAACCCGTGTGGCTACCTTTTACCAAAGCCACTTTTTCTGGGGTTCCTTCTGCTACTATGTTTCCTCCTTTACCACCACCCTCTGGGCCCATATCAATCACATGATCTGAAACTTTAATGACATCCATGTTGTGTTCAATTATCAATAGGCTATTACCTTTGTCAGCCAATTTTTGTAAAACATCCAACAATTTTTTAATGTCTTGAAAATGCAAACCCGTAGTGGGTTCGTCTAAAATATATAGGGTTTTCCCAGTATCTTTTTTAGAAAGCTCCTCTGAAAGTTTTACACGTTGGGCTTCACCCCCAGAAAGCGTGGTAGCATGCTGACCCAATGTGATATACCCTAGGCCTACATCATTTAAAATTTGTACTTTACGATTTATTCTTGGTTGATTTTCAAAAAATGGAATGGCTTCCTCAACGGTCATGTCTAAAACATCAGAAATAGATTTGCTTTTGAAACGTACTTCTAAAGTTTCTCTATTAAATCTTTTGCCTTTGCAGGTTTCGCACACCACGTGCACGTCGGGTAGGAAATCCATCTCTATTTTTTTCATGCCTGCTCCTTCGCACGTTTCGCATCGACCTCCTTTTACGTTAAAAGAAAACCGACCAGGTTTATAGCCCCTAATTTTAGATTCTGGTATTTCCGCAAATAATGCCCTTATATCGGTGAACATACCCGTATAAGTAGCTGGATTGCTTCGAGGCGAGCGTCCAATTGGGGATTGATCCACCTCAATTACCTTATCGATGTGTTCTAAGCCTTCCACTTTTTTATGAGGAAGTGGTTCTTTTTTTGCTCGAAAAAAATAATGATTCAGAACAGGAAAAAGTGTTTCATGAATCAAAGAAGATTTACCACTTCCACTTACGCCAGTAATGCTTACCATTTTACCCAATGGCAATTTTAGGTTGACATTTTTAAGATTATGACCAGTAGCCCCTTTGATATTTAAAAACAAACCATTGCCAGAACGTCGTTTTTTGGGCACTTCTATGGAAATTCTATCGCTCAGAAAATCGGCAGTAACCCCCCCTTTTTCAATAAATTCTTTAGGTGTGCCGTGGCTAACAACCTTGCCACCATGTCTTCCAGCTCCTGGGCCAATGTCTAAAATATAGTCGGACTCCAACATCATGTCTTTGTCATGCTCTACTACCAAAACCGTATTTCCGAGATCTCTTAAATCTTTCAACGCAGTTATGAGCTTCACGTTGTCGCGTTGGTGCAATCCAATGCTTGGCTCGTCCATAATATATAGAACGCCTACTAACTGGGTACCAATCTGAGTTGCCAATCGTATCCTTTGGGCTTCACCTCCAGAAAGCGTTTTCAATGGTCTATTCAGCGTAAGATAGTCAAGCCCAATACCAAACAAAAACCCTATGCGTTTATTTATTTCCTTTAAAATTTCAACTGCAATCTGATTTTGGCGATCGCTCAAGTTTTTTTCCAAGCTTTTAAACCAATCTGCTAAATCAGCTATGTCCATAACGGCTAGTTCAGCGATATTTTTTTTGTGAATTTTAAAATGTAGCGACTCCTTTTTTAGCCTTTGTCCTTCACATTCGGGACAGATCTTAATTGTCATAAAATCTTTGAGCCAATCTTGAATCTTGTCAGAGTCGGAGTCTTGCTGGCGTTTCAAGAAAGTCAAAATTCCTTCAAAATTGGTATTCCATTCGGTTCCAGGATATTTTTTGGAGGGAACGGCAAGTGGTTCTTCCGATCCGTTTAAGATAATTTCTAGTGCTTCTGATGGTATTTTTTCAATTGGAACACTTAAGGAAGATTTATACTTTTTAAGAATGGTTTCTATTTGCTTAAAAATCCATAGGTCGCGATATTCTCCCAAGGGAGCAATCCCTCCTTTTAGAATACTGAGGGTTTTGTCTGGAATAATAGCTTCTTCGGTGAGTTCTTCTATGACTCCCATACCCGCACATGCGGGGCAAGCTCCATAGGGCGAATTAAATGAAAACGAGTTGGGTGATGGATCTTCGTAGCTAATACCCGACTCGGGGTCCATTAGGTTTTGGGAAAAATACTGTACTTTATTTTGTTCGTCCAGCAATAAAATGGAACCCTTACCAATTTTAAGAGCTGTGCCAACTGACTGGCTTATTCGAAAGCGGTCTTGTATTTTGGGTACAACTCTATCTATCACTATTTCAATGTCATGGATTTTATACCTATCTACTTGCATCTTGGGAACAATATCCAAGACCTCTCCATCTATTCTAACTTTTGAAAAACCCATTTTGGCTATTTGAACAAAAAGCTCTCTGTAATGTCCTTTTCGGCCTTTCACCATCGGGGCCAAAAGGCTTATTTTTTTTTCTGAATAATTTTCGAAAATCTGCTCTATAATCTGATCTTGAGTTTGTTTCACCATAGGCTTGCCAGTGATATAGCTGTAAGCAATACCAACTCGGGCGAAAAGTAAACGCAAAAAATCGTAAATTTCTGTAGTTGTGCCTACTGTAGAGCGTGGATTTTTAGATGTGGTTTTTTGTTCAATGCTTATCACTGGAGATAAGCCATTAATCTTGTCTACATCTGGCCTCTCCATGTCACCAATAAAACTTCTAGCATAGGCCGAAAAACTTTCCATGTAACGGCGTTGGCCTTCGGCATAAATAGTATCAAAGGCTAAAGAAGATTTCCCACTTCCGCTTATCCCTGTAACAACTACTAGTTTATTGCGGGGAATAACCACATCAATGTTTTTGAGATTATGCTCTCTTGCACCAAAAACCTCTATATATTCGTGTCCTGTAAGCTCTACGTCACTAAGTTTTTTATCTACCACAATTTAATTTATAGAAATAATATGAGTCTCAAATTTAACCAAAAAATAAACAGAATGGTTTACGGATAAAGGCTTTTGCTAAAAAGCTAAGAAAATGAGCCAAAAAACAAAGAGAAAAATTTGTGACAAAAATTTTAAATAAATATCAAGTAGTGTTGGGAGTTCTCATTTCCCAAATTTACAAAACTCTTACTTCTATTTAACCCAAATCTTGTCTATTATAAATAAATTAAAGCCTACAAAAAAATGGGCATTCAAAATTTACCTAAATCAAAATCTTTTGTGTCAATTTTTTCCACCTTCTTGCCCATTTTTTTTTGAATAATATAAAAATGATGTTCCTCTTCCGAGCTAAAAATTGTGATAGCCTCTCCTGAAGAGGTAGCTCTTCCTGTGCGGCCTATTCTATGAATAAATTCTTTTGGGGAACGAGGTAGCTCGTAATTAATGACATACGGCAACTGAACAATGTCTATTCCTCTTGAAGCTAAATCTGTAGCCACTAAAACTTCAATTTGCCCATTTTTGAAACTTCTTAGGGCTTCTGTTCTCGCTCCCTGGGTCTTTTTACTATGCAAAGCTTGAGCGTTTATTCCATTCTTTTTTAACTTTTCTACCACATTATCCGCAGTTCTGACAGAAGAAGTAAATACTAAAACTTGAGGCATTTTGTGGGTTTTTATTAAATACCTTAGAAATGGCCCTTTCCGCTCTGGTGAACACAAGTAGGACGTTTGTTTTATTAAATCAATATTTTCAATTTCAGAAATGATTTCAATCTTAACAGGGTTGAAAAGTAGAGTATTCTGTATATAATCAAGCTTTGTATCTAAAGTTGCTGAAAACAAAATATTTTGTCGTTTTAAAGGGAGAAGTTTTAAAACATGTTCCATTTCTTCTTGAAAACCCAAGTCTAATAATTTATCCGCCTCGTCTAAGACCAAAATTTCAATTTTCCCTAAATGAACCGATTGGCTAGAAATTAAATCTAACAATCTACCTGGGGTAGCAACAAGGATTTCAGTGTCTTTTAATTTAACCATCTGCTGATTAACTGGAACTCCCCCAAAGACTGCTAAATTTTTAACTTTAATGGGTAATTTCTCTGCAAAAACTGAAATCACTTCACTTACTTGAAGCGATAGCTCACGAGTAGGAACCAAAATCAAAACCTTCAAATTTAAACTTCTGCTGATCTTCTTTTTTTGAAACAACTCTAAAATAGGCAATACATAACTTGCTGTTTTACCCGATCCGGTTTGAGCCAAGCCTTGAATATCTCTCCCTGCCAAAATTGCGGGAATGGCTTGAACTTGAATGGGAAAAGGAGAAGGATATTTTTGGTCGGAAATCGCATTTAACAAGGGCTGCGATAAACCTAAGGATTGAAAAGACATGTTTTTTGTAAAATTAAAAAACAAAGGTACGATTTATTAAAATAAAGAAGAAAATGAGTTTTTGTAGCAGTTTAAGAAAAAATTTAGGACAAGGAAAAATATTTTTTTACTATTCTCTTAAATCTTTTGCTTAAAACTAACAAATGGAGCATTCTTTTTTTGCGTCCGAGAAAGGACATAGAAGTGTCCGTTAATGGACGAATTACATTTTTCTTACTTTATTAAAACATTAATTATTAGCTACTTACAATATTGGCATTCTGTTTGAAACAATCAATATTAAAAACAGAAGAATTTCAAAAAATGAGAAAAATATTTAGTCTTTCTATAATTATAACCTCCTTCTTAGTTTGTTTTCAAAGTATTGCTCAAAGCCCCATGTCCTTGAAAGCATGTGCAGATGCAGCCATAAAAAATAATCTTTTATATAAACAAAGTTTATTGAATCTTGAATCTGCAATTGCCGATAGAAGTTTGGCGAAATCGAATAAAAATCCGCAGATTAATGCTTATTTGGGCCAAAGCACCAACGTGGGAAGAAGTATTGACCGATCTACAAACACCTATATTAGCGAACTGTACAATGCCAATTTTATGGGCCTACAATTTAATGTTCCAATTTATAATGGCTTTCAGCTGCAGCATCAAATACAACAATTTAGTGCTTTAGTAAATGCCAGTGAAAAAACCGCTGAGTCTGCAAAAAACAATTTGACGATAAGCGTTTTACAAGCTTTTATTCAAACTTTGGGTTCTCAAGAGTTGATGGAAGCTGCTGCGAATCAAGTAGCCACTTCGAAACTGCAAGTGGAAAGAACAAAAAGTCAATTTGAAGCTGGAACAGTTGGACAAACCGCACTTTTTGAAATAAAAGCTCAGCTAGCTAACGATGCATTTGCATTAGTTTCTGCAAAAAACTCCTATCTTTCTGCTAGATTAGCCTTATTTCGATTAATGAACATTCCACCAAACTCAACTACTATTTTTGAAAAAATTAATGTTTCTTCCATAGTAACTCTAAATATTAACACAGAACAACTTTTTGAAAAAGCAATCAGTTTATTGCCAGAAATAAAAAGTGCAGAGTTTCGTATTAAAAGCACTGAAAGCTTGTTGAAATCTACAAAAGCTAATGCTTCCCCAAATTTGAATTTATCTGGAAACTACGGGACTTTCTTCGCTTCTTCTAACACTAGCGACCAGTATTTCAGCCAATTGAATGGAAACAGAAACGGATCTTTAGGTTTTTCGTTAAATATTCCAATTTTATCTAAACTTCAAAATTATCCAAGAATTAGCTCCGCTAAAGTACAAGGACTTATGGCCGAAAATATTTTACAAACGAATAGGCAACAAATAAGGCAAGCCATAGAATTGACCACACAAAATATAACTGCAGCCTCTGAAAGATACAGTTCAGCCAAAGAACAAGAAGAAGTTTTAGCTCAAAACGTTAGTGCTCAAGAAAGAAGACTAGAAGCCGGGACTGTAGGATTGGTAGATTTTATATTAGCCAAAACCAATTATGCTCGAGCAGTAGTTAATTTGGTGCAAGCAAAATATGATTTCCTATTACAACAAAAATTGATTGGGTTCTATCAAACAGGTCAATTTGAAATAACAGAATAATCATATCCATAATGAATCAAATAAAAAAAATCTGATTGTATTTTAAACTAACAAGCATTAACTATTTCTTTATACACTTGGCAAGTCTTTTCGTCTTTAATTTCTTGAAAATATTAATTCCAAAACTTCCAATTAAAAAACTTTAAGAATAATAATATTTGCATAATACTGAACTCTAATTTTAACTGTATTTTTGTTCCAAAATAAAAATGGGTTTTTAATGAAAGTAGGGTTTCTATTCTTAATCATATTTATATCTTTTCAAAGTTTTGGAAATGACACCACCAAAGTGAAAACTTTAGAAGAAATAAATATAATTGCGTTTAGATCTGTATTGAAAAACTCCGAAACAACTGCAAGAATTACTAGTATTTCAAAAAAAGAAATTAAGAATTCCAACTCACGCTCGCTTCCTGAGTTTTTTGATGGCAATGGAAATTTTTTCTTACAAAAAACAAATCATGGCGGAGGCTCCTTGTTTTTAAGAGGCCTTACAGGCAATCAAACCTTGCTTTTAATAGACGGAATTAGACTCAATAACAGCACATTTAGATATGGTCCTAATCAATATTTAAATACCATAAATGCTAATATGGTAGAAAGTATAGAAGTGCTATCTGGGACTGGTTCTGTTCAATATGGATCTGATGCTATTGGAGGATTAATACAAATACTAAGCCTTACTCCTGATTTTGACAAAAAAAAAGGTCTTGCATTTAATGCAAGACTCGGTTCTCAAAACATGGAAAAAAGTGTCAATGGAATTTTAAACTTTAGTAACAAAAACTTTGGAATGGTGCTCTCAAGTTCCATAAAAAATTTTGGTGACTTGTTAGGGGGAAATGGCATTCAGTCGCCATCAGGTTATAATGAAAGAGCTTTTGAAGGCAAAGCCGTTTGGAAAATAAATAAAAATGCGAGTATCACCGCTGCCCATCAAAATCTAAAACAATCGGACGTTCCAATTTATCATAAAGTTGTTTTAGAAAATTTTGCCATAAATCAAATCTCTTCTCAAATTCGAAATCTGACTTATTTAAAGTTAAAAAACAAAACTAAAAACAAGCTGTTTTCGGAACAAGAATTGATATTTAGTTACCAAGACAATCCAGAAGAAAGAGCGCTTCAAAAGAACGCTTCCAATACTTTAAGAATAGAAAAAGATGCAATTAAAACAAAAGGAATTAGTTTAGTAAACACTTCTAAATTTTCAGACTTTTGGACTGCTAGTTCTGGCCTTGAAGTTTATTCTGACCTTGTAAACAGCCTGAGAGAAGATATCACAAATGACCAAAAAGTTTCAAAAAGAGGTTTATATCCCAACAAATCTAGATACCTTAATCAGGCCATTTTTAGTATGCACCAGTTTAGACTGAATGCTACCCTTTTAAATGCAGGTTTGCGATGGAATACCATACACATGGAGATTCCAGATGAAAAACTAGGAACGAGTATGGTAAAAAATGCTGCATTGGTTTATAATTTTAGCATTCTACAAAAAATTGGGAATAAGCTGAATGCTTTCGCCAGCTTGAATACCTCCTTTCGATCGCCCAATTTAGACGATATGGGTACACTTGGTATTGTAGACTTTCGTTATGAAGTTCCATCTGACCAATTAAAGCCTGAAAAATCAAGACAAATAGAAATTGGCTTTAAATTGAATCAAAAAAATAATAATTATCAACTAAATGTATATCAAAACCAGTTGATGGATTTAATAACAAGAGAAAAAATAACGGGTCTATTTATTGAAAATTACCAAGTATATGCCAAATTAAATACGGGCAAAGCCACCATAAAAGGTATAGAATGGAGCTCAAAAACCATTTTAAATAAATATATTCGGTTAGAATCTTTTTTGACTTATACCTATGGTCAAGATTTAATGAAAGACGAACCCCTGCGTAGAATCCCGCCCCTATTTGGTAATTTTAGTTTTACTTTCGAAAAAAAAGGATTTAGTGTGAAACCCGCTTTAGCTTTGGCTTCAGCCCAAAAAAGATTGGCTCAGGGGGATAAAGATGATAATCGAATTGGGCC
>JANNWE010000669.1:0-3777 GCA_031414675.1 Cytophagaceae bacterium | reverse complement strand
TCCAGAAATCAAGTCAGAGTTTAAAAACTATATGAAATTTAGAGTAGGTGTAAAAGGTGGACTAGGAAATATTATACAAAAAAACTCTGACATCAGTCCATATGGACTTTTCAAAGAAAAGCTTCAAAGAGGTTGGATGTTTGGAGTTGATGCGGCTTTTTTTGTTAATGATCATTTTGGATTTGGAGCTACTTATACTAATTTTCAAGCTAACAATTCAAGTAAAAAATTAGATTATCAAAATCTTTTTACTGGAGAAGCTATTAAAGATGGCGAATTAGAAACTAAGGTTTCACATAAATTTGTAGGGCCTACTTTTTTATACCGAAAAGCCATTGATTTCAAAACTTTTGCCGTTTTAACTTTAAGCCCAGGAATGCATTTGTATACCGACAAAGGAGTAACTAATGCAGCAAATTATAAGTTTAATGGTCAAGCTTATGGGGCAGCAGCAACTTTGGGCTTAGATTTTTTATTAGGAAATGACATATTTGGAAGGGATATTATCTTAAGTTTAGAAGGAGGGTATAATTATGGACAAATTACCACTTTAAATAGAGGTGACAATCTTGGTAATATAACTCTTCCTACTCCAATTAATTTAAACCGCTTGGATTTTACCATAGGCCTTAGATTTACAAGATTCCCAATGTATCTAAGATAATTTTTTTGTGTTTCAAAAGTATAAAACTTCGTGAAATTCCCAAACCTTATTATTTTTGAAAAAAATAGCATATTTTTTGCGAAAAAGCTCTTTACTCGCCATAGAATAAAATCATCTATTTATTTTACTAAATTTCCGGAAGATTTTTTTTTAAACATTTTCATTTTAAACTTTTGACAGAATTGATAAATGTAAGACCTAGTATTGCTATCATTGAAAACGGGGAAATTTTATGTTTAAAATACGTTTATAATGGTACTTTAGTCTATAATCTACCAGGTGGAAATTTGGAATTCGGTGAAAATATTAAAGAAGCACTTCATCGAGAAATGACTGAAGAACTTAATATTCAAGTAGAAATTTTAAATTTATTATTTTGTGGTGAAGTTCACCATAATAAAAAGGTAACAATGCATTTTGTTTTCGAAGGAAGAATTGAAAAAGGTGTTCCTAAAATTAATCATTTGCAAACTTCTGCAATTGAAGCTAGTTGGTTAGATATGAATAATTTAAAAAGTATTAATTTATATCCAAATGTAAACGAAAAGCTTATCAATTGGCATTATAAATTAGCAGACGATTCAGTTTATTTGGGAGAAATTATTCAGAAATGGTTTTAAAATCATTTTTATAAATACTTCATATAGGTATCTAAATCCTTATCCCCTCTGCCAGAAAGCCCAATAACAATTTTATCAGATGGCTTTGTTTCTAGATAATTTAACACAGCTAATGCATGTGATGACTCAATGGCAGGTATTATTCCCTCCAATTTTGTAAGCTCAAAACCTGCCGCAATCGCTTCTTGATCAGTGATTCCATAAAAAGTGGCTCTTTTCGATTCCCATAAATGAGCATGAAGTGGTCCAATTCCAGGATAATCTAAACCAGCAGAAATCGAATGAGGCTCAACAACCTGGCCATCAAAAGTTTGCATTAGTAAGCTTTTGCTTCCATGGAGAATCCCAGGTTTCCCTAAAAATGTAGTGGCTGCTGATTTTCCAGATTTAATGCCATGTCCAGCTGCTTCTGCAGCAATAATTTTAACAGAAGGCTCGTCCAAAAAATGAAAATATGTGCCAGCAGCATTTGAGCCACCACCTACACATGCAATTACATAATCAGGATTTTCTCTGCCAGTTTTTTCTAACAGTTGGCTTTTTATTTCTTTTGAAATCACTGATTGAAATCTAGCGACCATGTCGGGATAGGGATGGGGACCAACTACAGAGCCAATAATATAATGAGTGTCAGTAGGATTATTTATCCAGTGTCTCATGGCTTCGTTGGTAGCATCTTTTAATGTTTTCGATCCGCTTTTGGCAGGTCTAACTTCGGCTCCAAGCATTTTCATTCGTGCCACGTTGGGCGCTTGGCGTTTAATATCTATTTCCCCCATATAAACAATACATTCCAAGCCCATCAAAGCGCATACTGTAGCAGTGGCCACACCATGTTGCCCTGCTCCGGTTTCAGCCACAATCTTTTGTTTTCCTAGTTTTTTTGCAAGAAGTATTTGTCCAATAGTATTATTTACCTTGTGAGCACCAGTATGGCATAAATCTTCGCGTTTTAAATAAATTTCAGCATTATATTTTTTAGATAGTCGCTCGGCCAAGAATAAAGGTGTGGGTCTTCCTACATAATCTTTTAGAAGATTATTAAATTCTTCTTGAAAACTATCTTCATATATAATGGATAAATAATTATTTTTTAGTTCCTCAATATTCGGATACAGCATTTCTGGAATAAAAGCTCCGCCAAAATTGCCATAATACCCCATTTTGTCCACCGAAAAGTCCGAAATTTTCCTTGAAATGCTCATTTAGATCTAATTTTTTGAAATAATAATTTTAAAGTTGATATATCTTTTAGTCCTGGAAGAATCTCAAATTTACTATTTACATCAATGCCTGCAATGTTTAATTCTTCTAATTCAATCAAATCCTCCATGTTTTCCAATGCAATACCTCCAGCTAAGAGAAAAGGTAACTTTTGATTATAATTTTTTAAAATTGCCCAATCAAATTTAAATCCGTTACCACCTTGTTTTTCTCCTTTAGAATCGAATAGGAAGAAATCTACGCATTCTTCATATTCAACAGTTTGTTTAAACGAAAAGGTTTTATCAATTCCAAAAGCTTTTATTACTCCAACCCCTTTTGATTTTATTTTTTTACAAAAATCTGGAGTTTCACTTCCGTGTAATTGTATATAGTCTAAATTAAATTCAGAAATAAATTTTACAATATTTTCCAAAGTTTCATCTACAAATACACCTGTTTTTTTTATAGTTTTAGGAAGATTTAGAATTTCTTTATAGTTTTTCGAACGTAAAACATTTCGAGGAGATTTATCATAAAAAATAAAGCCCATAAAATCAGGTTGTAGATTCGCTAAATCCAAAATATTTTGGGTTTCCCGCATTCCACACACTTTTATCTTTAAAGATTTCATTTGCTTATTTCATTGAAAAATGCTTCCAATTTTTTTTCATCCAATTTGCCATTAGTTCTTACTCCACTACAAAGGTCAATACCAAAGGGTTCCACAAAATCTACCGCAAATTTTACATTATCTTTGTTAAGTCCCCCAGCAAGAAATAGAGGGATATTAATTTCTTGTTTTATTTTTTTACTTATTTCCCAATTGTGAGTTCTTCCCGTTCCACCTAACTCTTTAACCGATAAGTTTGGGTTTCCACTATCTAAAAGAATTGCATCTACATAGTGAGAAATTTCAACAGCCTCTTTAATAGAATTTTCGTTTACAACATGTATAACTTGCACTATTTTTACATGAGGTAATTCTTGTTTAATCTTAGCATATTCTCTTCCATCTAATTCATCTACTAATTGAATGGTAGTTGTATTCACCTTTTTGTAATGATCTACTATTTCTTTCCATTTCGTTTCACTTGTTAACAAAAAAGTAGAAATAGGAGGGGGGACTATATTTGCGATAGCATTAATCAATTCGTCATTAATTATTCCAGGTCCACTGGGCATTTTTCCAACTAATCCCAAAGCAGAAGCTCCATATTTAATGGCTAATTTAGCTTCTTCAAGACTACTTATACAACATATTTTTACTTTAGGTTTTGACATGAATTA
>JANNWE010000668.1:0-2509 GCA_031414675.1 Cytophagaceae bacterium | reverse complement strand
TTAGGTGCCCCTGCCAAATAATAATTAACATAAAGCGTATTATTTGGAGAATCATAGTCAGATTGATTGATAAACTCGCCTCTCGCACCACTTGTCGGGTTGAGGCTGATGTTCACAATATTTGCGGGCCCGTTAGGATGAATCTGGTAGGTTACGTGTGTATAGGATGAAATTAAAATGTTTACATCTTCTTGGTCAATATAATTTAAACCACCATCACCCCCTCTGATTTCAAAGCCAGAGCCTTGTGTACCATAGGCAGAATTTACTATTTGAGTACCGTTGTCTTGAGCACCACCCATTATCAAGCCACTGTTGTTTGCATCACCGATAGCAACCGAATAAAATTGTGTAACATTATAACCTTTGGTTCGGCGTTGAAAATTTGGTTCTACCACATTTGGGTCGCCCCAATCTGCAGAATAAAAAACACCACCGTCATTACCGAAAATGGCTTCGTTAGGAAAACCTGGTCTTGCTGCAAAAGCATGATTATCAACAAAAAACTTATTGACTGGCGGATAAAAATAACTACTTCCGAGTTCGTGTTTCCATGCTGGGCTGCCAATTCCACCTGTGTATGAAATACCGATGGTCGTTCCGCCCGCATAAATTGTATTGGCATCGGTTGGCTTGATACCCAAAATTAAATTATAATCACCTTGTTTAGCTGTAAATGGTGGCTTAGGGTTAGCATTGTCATTTACATCTAACGGCACAGTTACATCAGTCCAGTTTGCACCTGCATCTACGCTTTTCTTAAAAAACCTTACACCTGTTGCATCACTACTTGCGGCAATAGCATATAAAGTTTGACTTACTCCACTCGTGTTAGGAGAAAGAAGTACATCAACCCTACCTTTGGTTGCAGTATGTGTTGGTGTGATAAGTGTAAAATCTGTGATGTTTGCATCAGTTGATTTATAGATTTTTGGAGCAAAACCACCACCTTCGCCAACATAAAGAATACCATCAGTTCCGAGTTCGATATCGGTAATTCTGTTTGTGTTTGCAGCAGGCGGAGCGTTTGTACCTGTAAGAGTTTCCCAGGTAGTTCCGCCATCAGTAGAGCGAATGACACCCCAATAATTTACCGCATAAACATGCCCTTGTGCATTTACGACAATTTTTTCAACTGATCTCCAACCTGCGGCTGTATTTTCGTTTACATAATCAGGAATAGTAGAAGCAAGCCTTACCCAAGCTGTGCCAGCGTTGGTAGTTTTCCAAATTCCGCCACCGCCGGTTCCACTTTCTCCACTGTTCCCTACATTTCCCGACGAAGTTCTCTCGCCCGTTCCTACGTACATTATTTGTGTATTACTTGGGTCATAGGCAATCGTTCCAATGGCAATATTATCCCAAAAATCATCAATTTTTACCCAAGAGACATTGACATCTGTAATGTCGTTGTTATACCACAAACCACCGGCAACACCACCAGCCCAAACTTTCTTTTTGGTAGCATCGTTGGGGTCAAACATCAAAGCACGAGTTCTGCCGCCAACAGTGTTTGGTCCTCTCTCAGCCCAAGATACATTCGGAATCGGAGCCATTAACTTCATCATTTTCGACATAATACTTCTCGCTTTTTCGAGCTCATCTCTTGGCACAAGACCAGTTTTTGGATCTTTTATCCTATTAAACTCGAACCTTGCTCTTTCTTCCGGATTTTCCTCTTCTTTATTGGCACGTTGAGCTTGAATATTTAAACTAAATAGGAATAATAACAGTAAAACAGAAGTGATTTTTTTCATGCTGAAAAAGGGGTTATTTAAAAATAGTTTAAAAATATAAAAATTGAACTGAATGTCCAAAAAAAACAGTAATAGTATGTAAAAAAAAACTACCTTAGCAAGCTTATGAAATAATATTTCATAAAAATTTAAAAATCCATGAAGTTCAATATTGTTGCAATCCCTATGGTTATTCGAATTTTCTATTTCAGCCCGAAACAAATAAGGATCGATCATATCTAACTTTTAAATAATCTATCGAAACGTCGAAAACTTGAAGTTTAGATGATTTAAAATTTAATCAGAATGACAACTTTAAAGCACTTGATACTAAAAAATCACTAGGCTATTTAAAAATTGTTGAGCTCTACTCTACCTCAAAAAACTCAGATACTTTGTTTTTATTAATTATGAGCTCTATTTCATATCTCCCTTTTTTAAGCTTTGTGGTTGGAATAAGCTTGGTTTGAGTTCCCAAATTTTCCTGATACTCGTCTATTAATAAAACAATTACCCTTCCATTGCTATCTTTTAACTGAAGTTTCACATCACCAGCTTCATTCAGTCGAAATACTATTTTCTTCATAGTATTGGTATTTTCAAAATCGGAAACTAATTTTTCATTTTCCAATTTATTGCTCTCAGACGCTAAGGCATTTGCAGTATATTGAGCTAGAAAACGAAAAATTAGTTTCTGATTTAGAAGATGCATTTAACATTAAGAAAATAGTATTTCGACTGAATGAAGCTGGAGACGTGAAACTTCAATTAAA
>JANNWE010000667.1:0-4346 GCA_031414675.1 Cytophagaceae bacterium | reverse complement strand
ATAGCCACTACCCCACCCATTATTGGCTGATCAATCTGAAACGGAATAGCGTACGATTTTGCATCATTCATTCTGCCCCGCATGTACGGATCAACCGAATAATATAGACCTTTCAGTAATATTTCGCCCTTTTTTATTGCGGGCAATACAACTTCTTCCATTCGAAAATCTGTTATGACAGGTAAACCTATAGGGCGAGATGCTAGGACAATTTGTTTTGTTTTCATCGTTTTTGAGATAAATGAGTAAGAAAATCCTATTTGAGTTTCTCCAGTAGCAAAAGCAAATAAGTTTTGAAATTTCTTGCTAATGGGTATTTGATAATAGCATTTAATAGTTTTCTACTATTTCCAACGACCCGGTGACCAGCGATAGCCTCGCTTATTGCTTTGCCAATGCCCAGCATGATAGGTTCGCCCGCGTGATGGCCTTGACCAATAACCATTGGTGCGTATGTAAGTTTTACTTGGTCGTTGATAAAACCAGTTTCCATCTACCCAAACATAGTAAGGGGATGGTTGTGGAGGTCGAAATCCTTCTTGATGGCTAGGTTGCGTAACCACGTAAGCTGGCAGACAAGAGCTCAATAGTAAATTCAAGGCAATAACGCCGAATAAAAGTTTTTTCATTAGAATAAGTGTTTAGAGAAATATCCTTTCACGAAGGCATATTGTTCGTTTTCGGTCATTTTATCGGTATCTTCTACTCCAATATTAATTTCGTCGAAATGGGAGTCTTCATCCAAAAAATTGAAAAGTTCAACTTTGGCATCGGTTGGACCAAAAAGAATTACCTCATCATATTTTTTAATGATTTCTCCTATTTTTTTATAATATAGCCTTTGTTTTTGTTGCTCTTTATTATGCATTCCACTTTCACTTCGGTGTAGCGTCGCCTCTTTGTCTTCGTGAGAAAAATTTGATCCTATGGTTTCAGTTACCCTCGAATGTCTAGCATATGCTATTAGATGAGCCTTTGAATGATCCATCCAAATGCCTAAGTACTGAGTTGACTTTATTTTTTCCATGGTTATTTTACATCTATGTTTTGTAACAAAGGTGCGTGTTTACTTCAAAGAAAGTGTTCTATTATTATTAAAAATACTTACATTATTCACAGATTAATTCCTGTGTAAAAAAAGAAATCTAAAGGAAATATTTATGGGTATGCATTAAATAATTATCTATCGAATAAATTATTCGATGTATTGTATCTAAGAAGTATTGGTTGCAAGTAATAAGGAGCAAGGCCTGCTTTCAATCCTCCTCTGATTTTTAAAAACATGAAACACCCTTTCACATTTCCTACGACCTTTATTACCCGTGGGGTGGGTTCTTTGAAATTGATGATTTTCGGATAGTTTATGAGTTCCGCTTCGATAGCTGCACACTCTTTTTCCCAATAGAAATTTGACTTCGAAGTTTCAACGCTCATGTATCACCACTTAATCATTTCTCTATCGCGTAACTTTCTACATCTGTCCTTTTTAATTCATCTAACTTCAACCCAAATATTATTTCAATTCTTAGCAAGAAAAAATGTACCTAGTAGCTAATAAATGGAAATAGAAACAGTAGACGATAGGTACATTTTATCAATTTAGTATAGAATCAAAAGATGGCTAGTGCCACTAACACCGCTCACAATTTTATTTTTTTGTAAATTTTATCTATCACTTCCGATAAATTTTTGTCCTTTTCAGTAATGATATCATTGCTATCATGGGTGAAAAGGCTTATTTCAACCTTATTATAGACATTGCTCCAGTTTGGATGATGGTTCAGCCTTTCAGCTGCAAAAGCAACTTGTGTCATGAAAGCAAAGGCGTCAACAAAGTCTGAAAATTCAAAGCTCTGTTTTAATTGATTATTTTCTTCTTTCCACATTTTTTTATGTTTTTATATGATGGGTAAAGATTGTAGATTTTAAAAGGCAAAGTATTATATAACATTAATAAATAGTTGTGTAATTCACATGTTTTAGTTTAACTCAAAAACCACTATCCAGATTATATCCTAATGAAAATGGAGCTGAATTTATTCCGTTATGAATATACTTTCAACCATAAATAGAGAAGCATTTTTCTGAGTTTAAGAGTAAATAATAGAATGATACCTATGAATAATGTAAAATTCAATTAAAATTATATAAGTCTTAAAACAATCTTTAACAAGAGATTTGTAATAAAAATATAATATGAAAAATTTACTACTGATTTTTGTGATGGCATTGGTTTTTACGAATTGTTCCAAAAACTTGGTGACGGGTCGTAAACAGTTAAAATTAGTGTCTGAGACCGAACTCCAAACTTTGGCAAATACTGAATACCGCACATTTTTGAAAAACAATGCCGTGGTGAATTCTGGAGATAATAGAGCTGAGATGCTTAATAGGGTAGGAAGAAGAATTGCAAACGCTATAAAAAAATATTATGATAATAAAGGACAAACTCAAATATTAGCAGGCTATAATTGGGAGTTCAATTTGGTAGATAAAAATGAGATTAATGCATGGTGTATGCCAGGAGGTAAAGTAGTGGTGTATACAGGAATATTGCCTATAACGCAAACAGAGGAAGGCTTGGCCATTGTATTAGGTCACGAAATTGCTCACACAGTTGCCCAACATGGTATCGAGAGAATGAGCCAAGGACTCATACAGCAACTAGGAGGTACCGCTTTGCAAATTGCTCTGACGGGAAAACCAAGCCAAACACAGAACCTATTTTTAATGGCTTATGGGGTAGGGACTAATGTAATTGGTGTTTTGCCCTATTCAAGAAATGCTGAAAATGAAGCAGATAAATTTGGACTTTACTATGCTGCCTTAGCTGCCTATAACCCCGAAGTAGCCATACCTTTTTGGGAAAGAATGGCGGCTGCGGGAGGTGTCAAACAACCTGAATTTCTGAGCACCCACCCTAACGATGCTACAAGGATTAAAAATCTAAAAAGCAATATGCCACAAGCAATTAAATATTATAAATCAGCAAAATAATAATTGCTATATTGAACATTAAGAGAAATAGTCGTTTAATTCACACATTTTGGAAAGTTAAAATTGATTTTATTTTAAAGCCCTATTGTTGTTCAATATTTTTAGTGTGACGCACTTTAAGGTTTGTTTCAGAAATGGTTTTTTCTGACAGACCAATGGAGGTTTTTTATTTAGACTGTGTGGAAATTCGCTGCGATTCAAAAAAGTTGATCACCAACGCAAAGACCCACAAAGCAGGTTGTAGTAGTAGTTTGTTAAATCCGAAAATCATAAATTTGAATTTGTTGTTTTAGTTCATCCAATAAATCATCTAAATCTAATGGAGCCGAAAACATGACAATTGTGCCGTCTTCGTTGTATTTCCATTCCACTTTAGGTCTATCCCAATACAACTCAAGCCCATTGTTGTCGGGATCATTTAAATACAATGCTTGCGAAACGCCATGATCTGCAGCACCCGAAAATGGATACCCCGCTTTAAGAATTCTATCATATATAATTGCCAAATCATATCTTGTTGGATATAAAATGGCCGTGTGAAACAAGCCAACGCCTCTTTCCTGAGACATAGGGGCATTTTTACTGTACCAAGTATTTAAGCCAATGTGATGATGATAACCACCAGCTGAAATAAAGGCGGCTTCCTTGCCATACATGGTGGTAATTTCGAAACCAAGTAAATCGCAATAGAACTCGAGTGAACGCTTTAAATCGGAAACTTTCAAATGTACATGTCCAATTTGTGTCTGACCTGGAATTTTGTAAATTGTTTTCATTTTCTTTAATTATTGAACTCAGGTTTTAAGATTTTGAAAATTAAGCCTTAAACTCAAAAAACTCATTAGAAAATCGGCTTCAATAAAATTTTGCCTCATATCTATTTCCGATCATCTGCAAACCTATCTCGATAGGTATTTCGATGCTCGTAATAGCCATTTTGCAAAATATTATTTCGCCAGAATGTCTATTGAGTTTTTGGATTAAAAATAGATTTCAAATCAAGATATTGTATTTTTCAAATCAATTAAAACAACAGGTATCAAAATTATTTTTTGCCGAATCCGATAATTTTCAAACAATAACAGTAATTGGACATATCTTTTAAAAATAAGCAACACCAAGCCATCCAACAAGATAAGACTAATGCTTATTCAATCGAATTTATCAATTTTATTCACAATGACTACGTAAGCCATGTAGAATAACACGACACTGAAAAACAGCCAAACCCATTATCATTTTACAGGCACAGTCAATGGCATGCCACACACAGAGCATTTCTCATTTAATTTGCCTTGTACCTTTGGGTGCATCGGGCAAGCGAACGTGTTAGTGTTATTTTCCATTTT
>JANNWE010000666.1:0-2229 GCA_031414675.1 Cytophagaceae bacterium | reverse complement strand
CCATTCAAATAGGGCGCTTCAGCTGTAAAATGATAATGATAAATTCCTTTTGGATAATCAATGGTAGCATGTGAATGACCATGAAATACATCTAAATCATCATTGATTACTTTTTTATTATTTTCTTCTAGTGGTCCATATACAGGAAATCCATCTAACAAAAAGCCCAATAAGCCCGATTTAGCAGATTTTACAGCGGTCAAATAGATAGGTTCCACATGATAATGATACATACCCATTCTTTGCGGATGGCCATAGTATTTATCAAAACTAGCAATTTCAAAAGTAAGTTCTTGATTATTAGGTCCTGCATATTGATTGAATAATGGAACACCATTTAAAGCTACTCCAATTGGCCCCAATCTAGTGGCCGTATGACGAAAATCTTCTTTAGGATTTAGAGGAATTCGGAAAGTATAGGATTGTGAAATAATGCGATTAGGGTTTCTCCTAAAAGTATTCCCTTCAAATGTCGATCCGTTAAAAATTTCATACAATGAATCTGAATTAGCAAAATATGGGCTCTTATGATCTGGAACCCCATTAGTTTTTATGGTAATGTATTCTCCATCATTGGCAATACTTGAAGCACCATAAATTTTTGAAAAAACTTTTGGGACTATATTGTCTTTTTCTAAGGCATTATTTTTTTGGAATCCAAAAATGAATGAGCAGAGAATAAGTATAATGCTGTTTGATTTCATTAAAACTTGTTTGAAAATTATTGAGTCACTGTTCCTGCTGTGCCATAATAACCATTTCCATTCAAATATGGGGCGTCAGCTGTAAAATGGTAATGGTAAATGCCTTTGGGAAAATCTATAGTGGCATGTGTATGCCCATGATATACGTCTAATTCACTGTTTGAAACAGTTTTTCCACTTTCCTCCAATGGACCATAAACTGGAAACCCATCTAATAGAAAACCCATTAATCCAGATTTTGTACTTTTTACTGTGGTTAAATAAATAGGTTCTACGTGATAATGATATTGTCCTGATTGTTGAGGATGCCCATAATATTGATCAAAGCTTGCAATCTCGCCAGTTAATGCTTGATTATTGGGGCCTGCATATTGATTATACAGTGGAACACCGTTTAGGGCTATACCAATTGGCCCTAATGGAGTGGCAGCATGGTTAGAAGCAACCGCAGGGTTAATTGGAATTTTAAACGTAAAGCTTTGTTCCACTATGGAATTAGGGTTTTTTTTGAAAACATTACCTCCAAAAGTTGTTCCTACAAAATTTTCATATAACGAATTAGCTGCTGCATAATAAATGCTTTTATGGTCGGGTATTCCTTTACTTTTTATTGTTATAAAAGTGCCGTCAGTTGTAATACTTGATGCTCCATAAATCTTTTTATATACATCAGAAACGGTGCTAGTAGGTGTAACAATTACTGCAGGAGTAACTGTGTCGTTGTCATCTGTGGCTTTTGAACAACTAGATAAAAAAGCCAGCATGCAGAAGGATAAGTAAGATAATTTATTTTTTTTCATTTTTTTTATTAAAGTTTTTTTTATTAAATACTATTTTTTATAACTTTTAAACTTTCTAAGTTTTGTTTTGCTTCTGGTGTTAAAGTTCCAGACAAAAGATTGGTTTTTTCAAAAGGGTCGGTACTTAGGTTGAAAAGCAACTCAGTACCTGTTTTTAGAGAAATGAGTTTATATTTATCATTTCTAATTGAATAACCATCGAACGGATCAACAGGGACACTAAAATAATCACTATAAATAAAAGTTCTTTTAGTCGCATTTCCGTCTGTAAACAATGGTTTTATTGAAACCCCATCTTGGTATTTTTCAATTCCAGTGCCTGCTATATCAGCAATAGTAGGAAACATATCAGGAGCATTTACCAAAGCAGTTTCTATTATATTTTTTCTTGTCACGTTTTTACCACATACTATCAATGGTGTATTTATTCCCCCTTGAAACAATGTACCCTTTGCCCCATTTGTTTTAAATACTTCTTGCGCCACCTGAGAAGGAGTGCCATTGTCTCCAACAAATATAAAGACAGTGTTTTCTTTTTGCAGAGGAGTAAGCGAAGCAATCAAACGAGCAATTTCTTTGTCCATTGCTTCTATAGATGCCAAATAATAAGTATATTGATTTGCATTAATAGCCGCTGGGGTATTTGTAAGGCTTTGATTTTTAATCAGATTTAATGGTGGCCGGTGAAAAGGGGTATGCGGAGCGTTAAAAGCCAACCACAAAAA
>JANNWE010000665.1:0-1712 GCA_031414675.1 Cytophagaceae bacterium | reverse complement strand
TAGATTCTGATGAAAGTAGGTCATTCCATTGTATGAAAGTGTACTACCGATTTAGAGAAGGTTGAGTATAGTCGCAAAGCAATTATTTTAAGATAGTTGTTTAAATAGTTAAGGTCAGCAATGTAAACCCCCTAAAGGAATAATTTGCTGACCTTCTATATAATGTGCAGTACTTTTCTTAAAACTAACTACAATAAAGTTACTGGAAATTCAACGATGGTGTTTTCCCAACCAACTTTTATATGTACAACTTTTGGAGATGCCTCATACATCGCAATCGAAAATGCTTCGATTTTTGTTTCCGTATTGGTCGTATTGGCTGTTATTGTGGCAATGTCCTTAGTTTCGTCATATCCAAAACTACCCCAGCCATCCACATTGGGATGTACTTTTAGTTTCCATGAAGTAGCAGAAGGTGTACAATACAAGGTATAACGGCCAGGAGCTAAAACAACGTCACCTATTCTTACCGCTTGGTAAAAAGTAATTTCGGTTGACTCGTTGGCACCTAATCGCCATGCTTGATCAAATTTCACCAAATCGCCAAAGGCTTTCCTGCCATTTAATAAAGGTCTAGAATAAGTGATTTTGATTTTGGGCATTAATTTGGCTTTTTCCTCTACAGTTTTAACCATATGAATACGGTGGGCACCTTGAGGAAAGTAAACTACATCCATGATACTTTTATCAATAGCAGCAAAATTTTGGGCTGAAACTTGTAAAGCAACCATGCTAAACAATAAGATTAATGTTTTTTTCATTTCTTGTATTTTTTAAATTAAAAATATACCAAATATTAAATAATTTCTTGGTTTTAGCAAAAAATGAATTGATTTAAATTCAATAAATGAAGTTGAGTAGCTTAGGAACTTCCTAAGGTTGGAAAACTTTACCCTGCTTGCTTTTACAAAATCGAAAGTATAATTGAACTCACCATTGGTTTCATCTATTGCTATTTTGTCAATTAGTGTCGCCATCGGTTCGGTTGTGATGTAATTTCAAACAAGTTGCATTGCTATTTTTTACATCTGATGGTTTAAAGGGTCAATGGTTGCTTTTGCATCTGAATTGCTTATTTGCTCTTTTCTATGTATATTTACTAGCCTATTCAGATTTTGTGATGCCATTGGTTAATGCAGTAAAAGAACAACAGAGCCTTATTTCAGAATTAGTTAAAAAGAATGATAGCCATGAGGCCAAATACTAAAACTATAAAGTAAGAATGATAGCTATGAAAGTCAAATACTAAAACTATCAAGTAAATTAGAAGAGATAGAAAAAGATATCCTATTGGGAATTAGTGCCTTAGTATTTTTAAAAATATTATTATTAAGAAATTAAATTTTTTTTAAATGCCCAACCAAACTAAAAAACTTATACAAGTAAATGTTTTGGTTGGGCTATTTTTTTAAAATACAATTTTAGCTTGAAAGTAACACCTTAATGCAGTACATTCTGTTAGTATTGGCAATGTAAAAATTGTTAGTCTTGTTTTTTAAAAATACCACTTTCTTTCTATCTTTTTAAGTATTATTTATTTTTTTAAGGCAGCTTTTCCCAAATCGTTTGGTTACATCACATATTTAATATTGACGAAGTTTCAAATAAATGATCCATCAATAGAATCTCAATGGAGAGCTATTATTTTGTTTTGAAAAAATTCTGCTACCTATAAATTTTCGTTTGCAAAAGCACTTAGCTTTTAGTATTAA
>JANNWE010000664.1:0-5001 GCA_031414675.1 Cytophagaceae bacterium | reverse complement strand
GACATGGATGTATGGGGAGCATATAGTTATGATGACAAGAAAGATGTAGTTAGAGTATCAGCTAAATCTCAGAAACTAGAGGAAGTAGTAGAAAATTTATCAATTCAATTTAAAAAAGGAGATAAAGGTGAGGCTATAATGCGTTTGGCTTGGGACAAAACCTTAGTTGAATTGCCAATAGAATTTTAATTATTTATGAAAAAAAGTATTTTAATTTTAGGGTTAATTTATGTGATTTGTTCTTGTAAGAAGGAAGACACAACAGAAAGTAAAGCCAAAGAAATAATAAAAAAAGCGGTCGAAAAACATGGGGGCAAAAACTATGAAAAGTTTGATATTTCTTTCGATTTTAGAGCTTTTAAAGTTCGATTAAAACAAGATGGCGAGAATTATCGATTCGAAAGAGTAACAGAAGACTCTACAAAAAATCAAATTAAAGATATTCTAACTAATTCCAGTTTTGAGAGACAAATAAATGGAGAAAAGAAAGTTTTAAGCGAAAAAGACTTCTCAAAATATAAAGAAGGATTTAATGCTATTGCTTATTTTGTTCTTTTGCCGTATAAATTATTAGATGCCGCAGTTATATCAGAATATGTTGGAAATGAGGTTTTAGAAGGTAAAAAGTATGATAAAATAAGTATAAAATTCAAGAAAGAGGGAGGAGGAAATGACCATGACGACCTATTTTGTTATTGGTTCAATAGCGAAACAAACACGATGGATTATTTATCTTATGAAAATGGTGGACCAAGATTTAGAAAAGCCGTAAACAGAAAAGAGGTAGGAGGAATAATTTTTCAGGATTATGAAAATTATGAAATTTTGGATAAAAATATTCCAACTACCGAATATGACAAAGCATTTAAAAATGGTAAAGCCAAATTACTTTCTAAAATAGAGCAAACAAACTATTTAGACAACAAATGATTTTAAAATTTGCCCAATCAAAACTATTGAAATTAACTTTTGATTGGTTTTTTTTACATCAATTTTGCTATTAACCAATCAGGAACTACTTTTAAAAACTGAGCTAAAAACCAATATCTCTTGGTAACATACGCTACAGCAATGTTACGATTTATTGCTTCTATAATCTGCTTTGCCGCTTTTTGAGGGGTGGCAATCCAAAACATTCCTTTATTTGACTTTGTCATTGCAGTATCTACAAATCCAGGCCTAATTTCTATCACTTCTATTTTGTCATTTCTTTTTATAGATCGCATCCCTAAACCTTCTAAGTAGCTAGCGACAAAAGCTTTTGATGCATGGTATTCTGGTGCATAAGGGCTACTTCTTACCGCTGCCACTGACGATATTCCAACTATTTTTCCACCCCCATTTTCAGAGAAAAAGGTATAACTCCATTGAGCAATTGACATAAAACCTCTTACGTTGATATCAATTGTTTGCAATTCTTTCTCAAAATTGGGTTTTGGAAATCCAACTCCGGCATTTATAATGATTATATCCACACCACCCATTTCTTGAACCAGTTGAGCTAATCCTTTTCTAGAACTACTTATATCTGACACATCCATTTCTTTTATATGAATTTTCTTTTGGGGCATAGATAAGGCTAATTGGTCCAATAGCTCTATTCTTCGGCCAGTTATTCCAACTATACAATCTTCTGATGCATATTGTTCTGCTAAGGCCTTTCCAATTCCAGAAGTAGCTCCAATAACTATTACTTTTTTGTTCATAATTTCAATATTGAATTTTCATTATTTTCATTCTTCGCTTATAGCAATTGCCAATCTAATTTTGTCGTAACCAATCTGTTCTCCTAAATGGTCAAAAAGGGGTTTTAAAGGATCAGTTTTTTTCATTCCTAATGCTTTCATTCCTGATAGTACTTCGTTAAATGTCCAAGTATCTATTAGTTTTTTTAAATCTATATTTTTACCGTCATCTCGCATTTTTACCAAATGCCCTATTATCGAAGAAGCACTGAGATTTCTGCTTAAAGCTATTTCTTCAACACTTTTGCCCTCTAAAAACATTTCATAGCTTAAAACATGAGTAAGACCTTTTACCAATTTAACCCCAGTTCCCATATTGGTATTGACATGGGCCTTTATTTCTTTTATAAATGCTTCCCCAAACCTATTGTATTTTTCTTGGCCAACTCCTGAAATTGCTAAAAACATACTTTTGTTAATTGGGCATTTTTCTGCCATATCACTTAGGCTTGCATCGCTAAATACAATGTAGGCTGGCATTCCTAATGCATCAGCCATTAGTTTTCTTAGTATTCGAAGTTTCTCAAACAACTCGTTTTTAACAAGACTCTTTTTGGATTTTGTAACTGGAACTTTCTCCTCCTCAGCGGCTTTTCTTTCCGCTGGCGAAATATATTCTGAGATTTCAACCTTTCGTTCACCATGTAGAATTTGCCTACTAACTGCATTTAACTTGAAGGTATGTCCTTCATCGTAAGCAATATCCATCGCTCCATAATTGAGCATTTGCAAAAGATAATCCAGCCAAACTTCTTGGCGAAGGTCTTTTCCTACACCGAATGTTGGCAATAATTCGTAACCATTTTTTAAAATGTTTTGGTTTCTACTACCTCTTAGTAAATCTACGAGTAAGGTCATGGCTACCTTTCCATTAGTACGGGCTATTCCTGAAAGGGCTTTTTGTGCTAGTATGGTAGCATTAAATCTTTTCCTGGGATTTTTACAAACATCGCAGTTGCCACAATCTTTGCCAATATCCTCATTAAAATAGCTTATAAGTATTCTTCTCCTACAAATATTGGCCTCTGCATACTGAAGCATCCGTTGAAGCTTGGCTTCCATCAGCTCTTTTTGTTCAAATGGCAATTCCGAATCTTGAATCATACCCCTTCGCGAAATAACATCAGCAAAGCTATAAAACAGAATTGTTTGAGCATTGCTTCCATCCCTGCCTGCTCGGCCTATTTCTTGGTAAAAACTCTCTACATTGGAGGGCATATTATAATGAATAATCCACCGTACATTTGATTTGTCGATTCCCATGCCAAAAGCCACGGTTGCTACTATAATTTGAATATCGTCATTAATAAATCGCTCTTGGTTTTTATTTCGTTTTTCAGTGGAAAGCCCGGCATGATAGCATTCCGCAGAAAATCCTAAGTGTTGTAAACTTTCTGCTACAGTTTCGGTGGTTTTTCTGCTCAAACAATAAATGATTCCAGCTTGATTGGGAGTTTTATTTAAAAATTCTTGGACTTGCTGCAGCCGTTTTCTTCCTGGTTTTACTTCCAAGCTTATGTTGGGCCTATCAAAGCTGCTAATAAAGGTATTTTCCTCAGGTATTTGGAGTTGTTTACAAATGTCTCTTCGTGTTACTTTGTCGGCGGTGGCAGTCAAGGCAACGATTGGAATTTCTGGAAATTCATTTTTAAGAATTGAGAGTTGCCTATATTCAGGCCGAAAATCATGTCCCCAAGACGAAATACAATGCGATTCGTCTATGGCAAAGAGACCTATGTTTAGATTTTTAAAATTTTCCAGCATATTTCCAGAAAACAACTTCTCAGGTGCAATATATAGCAATTTTAATTCACCCAGTTTTGCAGCCCAGAAAACCGCATCTTGCTCTTCATTTGAAATACTAGAATTAAGGAAAGATGCTTTTATGCCATTGGCTCTAAGGGCTTCTACTTGGTCTTTCATCAGGGCAATCAAGGGTGAAATCACGATGGTTAATCCTTGACTAATTACTGCGGGAATTTGAAAACAAATAGATTTTCCTCCACCTGTTGGCATTAATACTAATGCATCTTTTTTGGAAATTATGTGGTCAATAATCTCTTCTTGTAATGGACGAAAACTATCATATCCAAAATACTTTTTTAAGGCCGTGTGTTTATCCATCTGTTTTAAACCATCTTCTAATTAAGGTTCAAATAAAATAGTTTTTGAGTAATATCCTACATAAAAACGAAGGTAAACTTTGATTTTTCTATAATTTTTAGCGATATTCTTCTTTTTCTAAGTAGTTTTATCAATAATTCAAAGTCAAACCTATTCCAAAGCCCATATCGCTGTCATAATGCGTGGTGAATCCTAAGTTCTTGCCAGCAATATAACGTAAGCTAGCCATGTATTCCTTGTCAGTATTTACCATGAAACTCCCCCTTAGACGTTTTGCAATCGGGATATCCTCACGCATCAATTGTGCCCTTAGGTTACCGTCTTGGTAAACTTCAGTTTGCAATTGTACCATCATGGGCAAAGTATATTGTATACCCAGACTAATTTGTTGTCTGTTATCTTTGGTATTTATTTGACCAAAAAGATTCTTTTCACCAATAGGCTGATCGTTTAAGTTTCTTTCTAAAGTTCTGTATCTCCAATCAAAACCTATAAATGGCATTAACCATTGCATTTTGCCTATGTATTTACCTAAATGTGTTTCTACTTCGTAGCCATGTTTGTCATGGTAGCCAAGTCTCCATTCAGAATTTATGCTCCATCTGGTGTTTTGTATCATCAACATACCATCATTTCCATTAGTGGCAAAATCATTTTCAGTCATTAAATGGAATCGTTTGTCGTCCGCTTTTAACTTGCGATAGGCATATTTTGGGTTTGGAATCAGCGGATTGGGAGCTTGGTTTTCATAGGAAAAGACTCTTCCCATTCCGCTCATCATGTGGTATAAAATATGACAGTGAAAAAACCAATCACCTTCCACGTTGGCGTTGAACTCCAGCGTGTCGGTTTCCATGGGCATAATGTCAACAATGTTTTTCATGGGCGAATGGTCACCTTTGCCATTTAATAGCCTAAAATCATGCCCATGTAAGTGCATGGGGTGACGCATCATAGATCCATTGTAAATAGTAATTCTTACGTTTTCTCCTTTTTTGATCATGATTTTATCCGTTTCCGAAACTACCTTGTTATCCATACTCCATACATAGCGATTCATATTACCTGTTAACTGAAATTTCAGCTCTTTCACTGGAGCGTCTTTAGGCAATGTGGTGATTTCTGGTGCTTT
>JANNWE010000663.1:0-5012 GCA_031414675.1 Cytophagaceae bacterium | reverse complement strand
ATACATTTTGATTTAAAAATTGATGAAGACTTCGGCAGAGTTGATAATAAAATAGAATTTGAGCTGTACAGCATCTGTCTCGAATTAGTCAATAATATCATCAAACATTCAAAAGCAACCGAAGCAAAAATTGAGCTTTCTCAAAGTGAAAAGCAAATAAAATTGGTAGTTTCTGACAACGGAATCGGTGTTTTTAAAAATGATTCTGATGGTAAAGGAATGAAAAATGTAAAAGCGAGAGTGGAGTCGCTGAATGGGGTTTGGGATTTAGCATCAAAAGAAAATGAAGGAACAAATTCACAAATAAATATTCCAATTGAAATATGGAAATAGAATTGCTGTTTGTGGTATGCAGGTAGTACAAGTTTGGTTTTTTGGTAGATACTTCGATACTTTTGTAAACTAATATTTTGATTTTTGAATATGCAGATTTTCTCAGACATACAAATTATACTTAAACAAGCTCGGCAGAGAGCCTATCAAAGTATTAATCTATCAATGGTTACTGCCTATTGGCTTATTGGCAAGCGAATTGTAGAAGAAGACCAACATGGCGAATCTCGGGCTGGATATGGGAAAGCACTCCTTAAAACCCTTTCTACTCAATTACAAGTTGAATTTGGGAAAGGCTTTTCGGTCGATAATTTGCAAAATATGAGGCTTTTTTATTTGGAATATTCAAATTACGAAACACTGTCTCGTAATTTTGCAAGCACCCCAAAATTCAAGCTAAGTTGGTCGCATTATTTGATGTTGATGGGCATAAAAGACGTCAAGGAAAGGAGTTTTTATGAGATAGAATCTGTAGAGAATAATTGGAGTTTAAGAGAACTAAAAAGGCAATATGATTCGGGACTTTATATGCGTTTAGCACTTAGTACTGACAAAACAGGTATCATGAAGCTTGCTGAAAAAGGACAAATAATGGAAAGCCCTGCCGATGCTATCAAAGAGCCATATATTTTAGAATTTTTGGATTTGAAAGAGCAATATCGTTATTCGGAATCTGAACTTGAAAATGCTCTGATTGACAAACTGGAAGAGTTTTTGTTAGAATTTGGTAAAGGATTTACTTTTGTGGCACGCCAAAAACGCATTACTTTTGACGAAAAACATTTCAAGATTGATTTGGTGTTTTATAATAGAATACTCAAATGTTTTGTAATTAATGACCTAAAAATTGGAGAATTGAAGCATCAAGATATTGGGCAAATGCAGATGTATGTCAATTATTATGACCGCACCGTAAAGCTCATTGATGAAAATAAAACTATAGGAATAATACTCTGCCGAAAGAAAAGTGATTTATTGATAGAGATGACTTTACCTGATATAAATGACCAAATTTTTGCAAGCAGATACCAGACAGTTTTGCCAAGTAAAGAGGAATTGAGGGAATTATTAAATCCTAAAAAATGAAGATTTTTGTAGAGATTTAAGTCCTAAACGAGTACAAACAATGAAGAAAATATTCTATTTACTATTATCAATAATTTCATTTAGTTCTTTTGCTCAAAACGAACCTTTTCGTATAGATAGCATACCTCAGCAAGGTATTTTACTTGATAAAGGTTGGAAATGGCATGCAGGCGATAACCCAGATTTTGCCAAACCTGATTTTGATGCTAGTAAGTGGGAGAGCATTGACCCTACGAATGATATAATGGATTTAGACAAATTGCGAAAATCTTCAATATGTTGGTTACGAATTCCAATTTATATTTCAGATACAACTATCCTAAAAAAACTTGCATTAGTTGTCAAACAAACTGGAGCTACAGAGTTTTATTTAGAGGGTGATTTGCTTGAAAGATTTGGTTCAGTTGGTAACCATCGAAAGGATACTGAAGCATATGACCCTATGGGTCAGGCAATTGCCTTCCCCGTAAAAAAAAATAAAATTAATATACTCGCTGTTAGGTTTGCTTTTCCTGATATTTTTTTAGTAAAAAACTTCTATACACCAAATTATGCATTGAGGCTTACTGTTTGTGATGTTAGAAATAGTAGATTTATAGGAGAACATGTAAATCAGCTATCATATCGTGCTCATTACTCTGGTATGTTTAAGGCTGGCATATTCTTTTTGTTTTGTATTCTTCATTTTGGTCTTTTCGTGTTGTTACCCAAGCAGAAAGCAAACCTTTACTTTGGAATATATGCTTTTCTTTCTTTCAGTTTGATGTTTATTGAAAATTATGTAACATCCTATATTTATGAAGTAAACCTGCGTAACAAAATTGCCATTATATTATATTTAATACACCCAATTACTGAGTTGGCTCCATTTATTGCACTATACTATTTGTTAAATTTAAAAAGGAATTTACAGTTTTGGGCTACAGTCGTTTCCTGTATTATTGCTATGCCTTTTATGATTTACCCATATTTTTGGGGACAAATAGTTGGAATACTTATGCCATCTTTTTTTATTGGTATAGGGATACCAATTGTTTGTTGGAAAGCTTATAAACAAGGTGTTATGGGAGCTTATGGAATATTTTGGGCGGGAATTACATTCATTTGTGCTTACTTTATCTTTACTTTTATGAGAGTACTTGATTATAAGTCATCTATTCGCTTTTTGTTAAATGAAATAACCTTTGATACAGCTATGTTAGCTGTGCCTGCCGCATTATCGTACTATCTTATCCTTGATTTTACCACGAATAAGAAGCAATTAGAACTAAACTTTAATGAATTTCAACGTCTTGCAAAGGAGAAAGAAGGGCTTTTAATAAAACAAAACACCGAACTACAAGCCGCCCTCCTCAAAGGCCAAACAATAGAAAGAAAAAGAGTTGCACTTGATTTGCACGATAATTTGGGCACGACGCTTTCGGCACTTTGGCTAAGTGTTGATACGATTGATAAATCAAAGATGAATGAAGAGGAACAAGAAATTCATCAAAACCTAAGAGAAAACCTCGAAAAGGCCTATAACGACGTCCGTTTGCTGTCGCATAATCTACTTCCCGAAGAATTTGAAAAACAAGGTCTAACTATAATTCTGCAAGGTTTCGTGCGGAAAATGAACAAAAACTCAACCATTCATTTTGATTTAAAAATTGATGAAGACTTTGGTAGAGTTGATAATAAAGTTGAATTTGAGTTGTACAGTATTTGCCTTGAATTGGTCAATAATATCATCAGACACTCTAAAGCCTCCGAAGCAAAAGTCGAACTTTCTCGCACTGAAAATCAAATAAAACTCATCATCTCCGACAATGGTATCGGTACTTTCAATAACGAGAGTGACGGCAAAGGCATGAAAAATGTAAAAGCGAGAGTGGAGTCGCTGAATGGTGTTTGGAATATAGATTCAAAAGAAAATGAAGGGACAAATTCAACGATAAAAATAAAAATTTAGAAATATGAATTTAAGAATTAGATATTTGATGCTTTCATTATTTATCTCTGTAAGTGCTTTATGTCAGAATAAAGAAGAAAGAAAGTATATTTTGCATAAAGAGAAATTTGATTCTCTTAGTAAATTTTCACATAGTTTGGGCAATGATACGCTCAGACTTATGGCATTAGACTCAATTATGGAGTCGTCAGTTAAAATGAAAGCAAATGATTTGTTTGCTGTTTATAAAAAAA
This sequence comes from Cytophagaceae bacterium, assembly GCA_031414675.1. Lineage (GTDB taxonomy): Bacteria > Bacteroidota > Bacteroidia > Cytophagales > Spirosomataceae > Leadbetterella. The sequence goes on along the minus strand of JANNWE010000663.1, from coordinate 1,409 downwards.
TAGCGTATGAATCAAAATGGAAAAAAGGAATAGCAAGGTACAAGGTATTTTATGCTAACTCGGTTCTGTTTCATAAAAACGTACCAGAAGCTTCTAAATTATTTATAGAAGCAGAGAAAGAATTGGAAGATATTGGCGATTATCAGATGCAAATTTACGCGCTTATGAGGCTTTCTATGCTCATAACACACAAATCGGACAGCCTTTCTGCAAAAAAATATATCGATAAAGCCATTTTAATTGCAAAAAATCATAACGATCAAAAATGGCTTATTAAAACTTTAAACTACAAAGCAAACACTTTTGTGTTTAGAGATAGACTTGATTTGGCTTTGCCAATCTTTGAAGAGATTGAAAAATTTAAAGATTTACTCTTATATGAAAGAATCATAAATGATTTAAACTTAGGGACATGCTATATGTATACCAAAAGGGTAGAAAAAGGAATGCGGTATCAGCTAAATGCCCTTAAAATGATTCCCAAAAATGAACTAACTAGTTTACAGCAAGATGTAAGATTTGAAATAATTAATTTTTATTTAAGTATTAAGGATTTTAAATCTGCAAAAAAATACTATTTACAATTGACGGATTTTTATAATGATTATAAACCGCATATCGAGAACTCAAAAAGATATTATGATTTCGGCTACAAAATCGAAAAAGGTTTGAAAAATTTGTCACTTGCCCTTTTTTATTTGGAACAAAAAAATTTATACTTAGACTCTTTGGCAATAGAAGCAAAAACGAACGCTGAGGAAGGGTTAAAATCTCAACTCGAATTAAATGAACAAAAAGTTAAGAGTCAGCAGGTAGAATTAAGTCAGTTAAAAACTGAGCAATCTAAACAATCTCAACTTCGATGGTTTTTAATTCTTTTGACTGCAATAGGTGTGGCAGTCAGTGGTTATATTTTCAAAACAAACCGCATTCTTAAAAATAATAATCAAGACCTAATCAATAAAAACAAAGAAATCTCAGAAGCGTTATTAAAAGGTCAAACCATCGAACGCCAAAGAGTAGCCCTTGATTTGCATGATAATTTGGGCACAACGCTTTCGGCCCTTTGGCTAAGTGTTGATACGATTGATAAATCAAAGATGAATGAAGAGGAACGAGAAATTCATCAAAACCTAAGAGAAAACCTCGAAAAAGCGTATAATGATGTGCGTTTGCTATCGCATAATCTCTTACCAGAAGAATTTGAAAAACAAGGGCTTAAAACCATTTTGCAAGGTTTTATACGAAAAATGAACAAAAATTCCACAATACATTTTGATTTAAAAATTGATGAAGACTTCGGCAGAGTTGATAATAAAATAGAATTTGAGCTGTACAGCATCTGTCTCGAATTAGTCAATAATATCATCAAACATTCAAAAGCAACCGAAGCAAAAATTGAGCTTTCT
>JANNWE010000662.1:0-2455 GCA_031414675.1 Cytophagaceae bacterium | reverse complement strand
GAGAGCCCAATGTAATTATAAGTATCATTAGAGATGCTTTTGGAAACTATTTCATCTATGTCCTCCCCTTGGTAATCATACATATATTTGATATTTTTTGCACCAGATTTGTCTGTAAGTTTTAAGACATTAGGAATGCAAATGGAGCTGCTACTTAGCTCAAAATCACCTTTCTCGAAATTAATATCACTACATAGTCCTTGAGCAAAGCTTGTTTGAAATGCAAGAAAAGCAAAAATGAAGATGTTAAATATTTTGTTGCAAGATTTCAATGAAAAGTCGATTTATTTTTTTGCAAAATTATTAAATTGGAGTCATATTCCAATAGAATAAACGGAACGTATTACTAATTATTTGATAATTTCGGTTTGTTAAATTGTAGTAGAAAAAGTTTATGGCTGAGGTTTTGAATTATATAATAGACTTAATTAAAAAATATAAGTAATAAACTAGATTAACTGTCAAACGGTAAAATTTGGAAACGAAGAGAAACATACCATTTTTTGTGAATTAAGACATGGTTTTTATAAAATTAAAAATTACCCATGTTTTAAAATTCTTTGTATGTCTTGCAGACGGCCATACTTTTTTTTGAAAAAAAGTATGCAAAAAAACACTCACAAAAAATAAGTCCTCTTGAAAAATTTGATAATCAGCATTTTATGATTTTTTTTAAAATTCTATAAATCAAATTTTTCAAACGGCCATTTTTGTGATTCAAAGGAAATTAATTTTTTATTTTAACCGGAAGAAAGTAAAATGGATTTAAAGTAGATAGTTTTTGAAGAAATGTCTTCTTGTTTATTTAGGTTTTTTTGGAAGTTATGAGCCAAAGTTAAAAATAGGTTTTATGGAATGTATAGAAAAACACTACCTGGAGCAAAGATTGAAGTTCATGTGTAATTTTTTGTTTTAACAAATTATTTTCTAAATTACAAAACAAAAAAATAGCCTTTGGATGTTATTCAAAGAAAATTGTAATGCAAAACTTATTCACAAAACGTCGCGAGCCATTTGCTTTTATGCTTTATTTAGGCATATTTGGTAGTAGTTTGCTTTTTTTATTTATTTTTTTGGTCTTTTTAAAGAAAGAATTAATAAATCAAGAAATTCCTTTGCTTATACCTAAAGTATTTTGGATAAGTACTTTAGCTATTTTGTTAAGTAGTTTTTCTTTATTTTTAGCTAAAAGTTCTTTAGAGAGTCAAAATTTCAAGACGTATCGGATCCTGCTTTGTTTGGCATTTTTTTTAGGCCTTAGTTTTCTGAGTTTTCAGCTTTTAGGTTGGAAAATTTTATTTGACAAAGGCATGACCGTTGATAAACATACAGGTGCTTCATTTCTTGTAATATTATCGGCTTTGCATATTTTGCATACTTTAGGAGGTATTGTGGCTTTAAGTTTTACGCTTTCAAAGGCATTTAGAAATTCAAGTTATGTTGATTCTTTTGTATATAGTGTAAATCCTCCAAATCTTTTAAATTTAAAATTGGTAAGTATTTATTGGCATTTCTTAGATGTGCTTTGGTTGGTAATTTTCATTTTTTTACTGTATCATGCTACATAAAACTAGAGGCATTGTTATTAATTTCATAAAGTATAAAGAAAGCTCTATTATTACTAAAATTTATACGGAGAAATTTGGCTTGCAAACCTATATTGAAAATGGGGTTAGAAGTAGTAAAGGAAAAAATAAGATTGCTCTTTTTCAACCACTTACTTTGTTAGATTTGGTAGTTTATCATGATCACAAAAAGGAGATCCATCGGATTTCTGAAATAAAATGCAGTACTTCCTTTCGGAGTATTCCTTATGAATTAAAGAAGTCTTGCAGTGCCTTATTTTTAAATGAAGTATTGAACAAAAGCTTGAAAGAATCTTCTGAAAATGAAGCCTTATTTGGCTTTTTGACGGATGCCATTTTGTATTTAGACAGCCATGACGACCAAATTGAGAACTTTCATCTCTATTTTTTACTGAACTACTGCTTTTATTTGGGCTTCGCTCCAGAAAATGGAAAAGAAATTTTTGATCAATTTTTTTCTTTCTCCTACCAAATTCCACATGATTTGGAAACCATTAATTTTATTGACCAAATAATAAACAAGGATTTTGGAGACGCATTACAACTAACTAGAATCCAAAGAAATCAGGTCTTAGATGTGATTTTAGCATTTTATAGATTGCATGTAGAAGATTTTGGAGAATTACGCTCATTAGCGGTTTTGAAAGAAATATTGGGGTAGTTTTTTCAAAAATAATTAGCTTTTCTTTTCCTTATGGTTCACCACAGTACAATATTTTAAACTATTTTTTATTTTGAGAAAATTTATTCTCTTTACCTGCGATTAAACTTTTTATGTTGGTTCGGTGCGTATAAGTAAGCAAGAAGAATAATATCCATCCCGTAAAAAGTAGGGCTGTGTCTTTTGGGTATTGAAAACTTAGTATTAG
>JANNWE010000661.1:0-7959 GCA_031414675.1 Cytophagaceae bacterium | reverse complement strand
CTTATAATAAAGAAATAACGGCCCCTACTTTATTTAAAATGAATGGCAAAGATGTTTATAAATACGCCACAGTTTGGGTGCCAAAAGTTATTAAAAAAGCATTGGACAAAGCTGGGTTAACTGCCTCCGATGTGGATATGTTTTTGTTTCATCAAGCCAATGGGAAAATGTTACATGCTTTCGCAAATAACTTGGCTCAGATGTATGGTATGGAGGGATTGTCGTTTGAAGGCAAAATTCCTACTACTATAGAATTTACAGGGAATACTTCTGTGGCTACCATTCCTACAATGCTTGACTTAATTTTAAAAAACAACTTGGGAGAGTATAAGATAAAGAAAGGCGATTTAATTGTGATGGCATCTGTAGGAGCAGGCATGCATTGTAATGCATTAGTGTATAAATTTTAAAAAAAAACACCTTCCATTCAAAGGTGTTTTTTTCGATAAGAAACAAACATTAAGTTTTTACTTATTTCGCTTAGCCTTCATTACCGCCAGCTCTTCTTTTTAAATCGTCGGTAGCGGTACTCCTTCTTCTGGCACTTTTTACATTTTGATTCCCGAAAGTATAGGTATAGCTAATAGTGGCTCTTCTACTTGCCCAACGATTATTTACGGCCAAGTCAATATTTTGATAATCTATTTTGCCATTCATAAATGAAGTTAAAAACAAATCATTAACATTAAGTTTAACTCTTGATTTTTTATCAAAAACTTTCTGAACTCCAGCGTTTACTGCATACATAGGTTTTGTAGCCCTAATTATTCCAAAAATATTAGGTGAATTATACCACATATTTGCCTCAGCTGACCAGCCTTTTTTCAAACTAAATGTACTTCCTGTATAAAAATTATAGGCGGTTTGTCCAATATCTAAAACACCACCACTTACATTTTTATCTCTAAATCTGTTATAATATACACTGAAGTTGTTGTTTACTGTCCACCATTTTTTAATTGTTAAAGGAAATGAAAGATTAACTGAAAAATTCTCTACTTTTTCAATATTTGTAGTTGTTTGAAACGTTTTTCGGGTGTTGTCTTCTTGTTCAATAATATCGAATATATTGTCTTTGGTAAAAGAGTATCCAAATGAAATAGAGGAGCCTCCTTTGTAAGAATAGGTCAATTCTGAATTATCTGTAAATTGGGGAGTTAAAAACTCGTTTCCTTTTTGAAAGGTGAATGGGTCTAAGAAAAACAAAAATGGGTTTAATTGCTGATAATTGGGACGTCCTATTCTGCGACTATAGCTGTACCGCATTGCATGGTCTTTACTTATTGTTTGATTTACAAATATAGTTGGGAACAAACTCAAATAGTTTCTAGCAACTATTTTGTTTAATGTGATTGAATTTCCTTCAGAAATAGTGTGCTCGGCTCTTAAGCCTGATTGAAAACCAACTTTTTTCCATTGTTTTCCCACATTAATGTATGCTGCATTTACAAATTCTGTGTAAATAAACTGATTGGTTTTTCCTACATCTTTTTGCCAAGAATTATCAATTAATTGTTCAAACAAAAAGTCATTGTCTGTTTTTACGAAACTTGATTTTGCACCTATATCTATTTTTGCTTTACTTTTTGATGGAATGGAGAAATCTACTTTTGCTGCGAAAATATCGATATTAGATTTTAAAGGGTTTCTTTGAATTAAAGTCTGAGTAAGATTATTTTGAGAACCATAAAACTTTGTATCAAAATTTTGAATAGAGTTGGTTTTAAATCCGCTATAATCTAAATCAAAAGTCATTTCTTTGCCTTTGTCGTCAAAATTATGTTTTAAATTAAAGTTAGCCGTATAATTTATATTGTCATTTTCAGATTTTGTTAGAGGAACAAGAGAACTATTCTCACGTCCTTGGTTTTTTATTTCTGTAATATTTGTTAAACCAGTGGCATTCATCGAACCATTCCAATTATTTACATCAACCATAGCTCCTAAAGTGGTTTTTTTGCTTAAAAAATAGTCAGCACCAATTTTGCCATTTGTAAAAATTCCTCTCCCATTTCTTTGTGAAACTTGATTGAATTCGCTTCTAAGTCCTTCGTAATTAGTTGATCTAATTAAGTTATTGTCGTTGTATTGGGTATTTGAACCAGGGTTAATATTGCCGAAGATATTCCATTTTTTGTTTCTGTGGTTTAAACTTAAATTAGTGGATAGCCTATATAAATCATTTGGTGCATCAGGCAAAAATACTTTTCCAGTTGAAATAGTTAAAGATCCATTTGTTCCAAAAGAAAGATTTTTCTTCAGTTTAATATTTATTATGCCAGAGTTTCCTTGAGCATCATATTTAGAAGATGGATTAGTAATAATTTCAATACTAGCAACTTGTTCACTGTTTAGATTGGTTAAAAATTGAATTAGTGCTTCATTGGAAAGGAAATTTCTCCTTCCATCTATCATTACCATTACGCCATCTTTATTTCTTAGTTTAATAGCGTTGTTTTGCCTATCAATAACTACACCAGGTGATTTTTCAAGAATTTCTAGCAATGTGTTTCCACTTGCCACAATACTGTTTTCTACATTCACTACAGTTTTGTCTAATTGTTGTTCAATAAAGGGCTTTTTTGCAGTAACAGTTACAGATTGCAATAAATTTTCTGAAGGTAAAATAGTAATTTTTCCCAAATCTAAACCTTGTTTCTCAGTATTGATAATGAATTTTGGGGAATAAAATTCTTTGAAACCTACCGTGCTAATTTTAAGTAGATACTGGTTGTCTTTGAAATCTTCCATGATAAAATTTCCTTCTAAATCTGTCATAGCAGCTTTTGCTAAAGTACTGTCTTTAGCTTTTAGAAGTAGCACATTGGCAAAGGGAACTGAATTAGATTTATCATCCAGTATTACTCCTTTAATTTTTCGGTGGTTTTGTGCAAACGAATTCATGGTCGCCGATAGGGCGAATGTTAAAAGTAATAGCTTTTTCATATTTGTATTTTTAAATTAAGAACAATGCAAAAATAATGGTATTGTGCGATGCAAGGTATTAGCTTATACACAAATGGTTTTATTTTATGGATGAGCGGTTTGTTCTTTTTGTAGAGATGAAAAACTACTTAATAAAGTTGCATGGAAGAAAAATTAAATGGAATTTAATTCCACATTTTTATAATCACTTATTTTTAACAAATCCATTACATAAGCATCATTAATAGGCTCTGACATGGATTCAAATTTCGCTCCCCAAATCAACTCTTCATATAAATAGGATTTTCTAGAATGTACTGGATCTGCGTTTGTATCATTTATTGCTTCTATTGAGACTAGAAATTCTGCATCTGAGGCCATAAGGCTTTCCTTAGTTTCTCCAAAAAGGGGACTGCTTTCTATAATAGGATGAACCAGTGTCCATGACATTGAAAAAAATTTTACTTTGGACCTTTCCAATTCTAAATTATAATATTGTCTTCTTTCCTCTCCGTTTTTTCTTTCGTTTCTAGAGAAAATAATACTTGCACTCATATTTATAAGTTGATTGTTCTTTTCATTTGCCATTCTAAGCATAAATCCATTGATGTCTAGATATGGGGAAATTAAGGCATTAGTAGAATACAAAATTTTAAGATTGGGTTTGGCAAAGCGTCCATATAGCAAGCCCGTTAAAATGGCAAAAGCCAATAATCCAATTAAAGCTTCAATGGCAGCGACTACATTAGAAAAATACCCAATTGGGCTTACTCTGCCATAACCCACGGTGGTGAGTGTTTGGCTACTGAAGAAAAATGCTTCTGAAAAAGCAGAAAGTTCATCTGTAGCTGCTATGCCTCCTAAATGTTCCATTCCGATTAAGTAATAAATACTTCCAAACAAAAGATTTATTGTAAAGTAAAAACTTAGAATACCCACAATAAACCACTTATAGTCCATGGTTATTAGCCTATGGTAAAGATTTAGTCGAGCTTCAAATGATTGTCCTAATTTAATTACATTAAAATCTCCATTTGACTTTACCAATCTAGCATTTTTGCTAGTAACTTTTGTGCCGAAACCTAAATCTTCCCTTTGTTTTTCTTGTTCAACTAAATTACTTTTTTTATTTATTCGAGCCATAACAATTGATTATTTTTAGACTAACAAATAAAATAAATTCTAAGTTTGTTTAAGGAAGAATTTAAATGGATTGATGCTCAAAAAGAATTAATGGCAATGACCTTCACAAGAATGAGTTCCCGCTGCCTTTTCTAAGGCTTCTTTAGCTTCTTTAAAAGAAAAATAAGCAATTCCAATGGCTCCTAAGGCATCTATTTGGGGTATTGGGAAAATGTAATTTAATAAACTTGAAGCTAATAGAACCATCGACATATACATACATACTTTTGCACAATTAGCATCAGAAATAATAGCGTCTGATTGAAGTGCATTTCCCACTTTAACTTTTTGCAAGATTAATATATACATAACAATAATTGAAACGATAGCAATTAGCATTCCTGAAACAGTATTTTTTGGTAAATGTTTTTGATAAATGCTTAAGCTCGCCGTAACTACCAACAATATGGCCAAACTATAAAGGCAAAAGCCAGTAATTTTTAAAGCTGTTTTTTCAGCAGACGAACTTGAACTTAGCGGCTTTGATTCAATTCTATTTACCATTAACAAAATACCCAAGCTAGAAATCAATTCTATAAAGCTGTCTACTCCAAAACCAAATAATGCAAGACCCTCTTCTTCATAGCCAAAATACGTACTCAAAATTCCTTCTAGAAAATTATAAAGTATGGTAAACCAAGCTAAAAATTTAACTATTTGATAGTTTTTTGTAATTGAATTTGATTTTTCCATATTCAAAATTAGGAATTAAAAATATGCAACAGGGAATCATTTGTGATTTTTATTTCTTTAATTTAAATCTCTTCAAGCATAATTTTTGTATTTTTGTAAAATGAAAAAATGCTCAAAAAGAACATATACTACAGAAAGATTAGCCTTAGATGCATTATTGGAGGCCAGAATTCGGTTTGAGCAAAATAATTCCGTTACTGTTTATCAATGTTTGGATTGTGGAGAATGGCATCTTACCTCTAAAGGTACCATGCATGATGAACTAAAAAGAGCCATAGAAAACGGTTCATTAAATAAAGATAAGCAAGCTTTTCATTGGCAAAAGAAATTAGGATATTAAATAGAAGGATTAGTAATTAAAAAGTGAATATTGAATTTCGTAGCAATTGATTTTGAAACTGCTAATTGGCAGAAAGACAGTGCTTGTGCTGTTGGTATAATTTCGGTAAAGGATGGCAGAATAGAAGAAGAATATTATAGCTTAATTCAGCCTCCTAATAATTTTTATAATTACCATAATACCAAGGTTCATGGTATTACTTCTGAGCAAACGCGATATTCTCCTACATTCGCAGAAATTTACCCGAAAGTAAAGGAATTACTATTTGGAAGAAAAATGGTAGCGCATAATGAGGCCTTTGATAGAAATGTTTTGTATCATACAATGGAAACCTATGGCCTCCATTATAGCGAATTGCAAATTGCATCGCGATGGGAATGCACAGTAAAAATATTTAGAAAGAAAAAACAATATCCAGTAAATTTGGCAGCCTGTTGTGCAAGATATGATATCAATCTTACCCACCACAACGCTCTTTCGGATGCTTTAGCATGTGCAAAATTATATATTATAGATCAACAACCTCTATTTGCAAAAATCTAAAGTCTCATTTTTAGGATTTTTGTACTTTTATCAGCAATTTTAGAATAAATATAATCTTTAAAAAATGAAGAATTTCTATTGTTGTATTGTTTTTCAGTTAATTACACATTTGTGTTTTTCCCAATCTTCCCTTCGAATTATTGAACCTATTGGTTTTTCGGATGTGAAAATTACTGATAATTTTTGGAAACCAAAGCTTGAAAAAGTAGCAACCGCTACTTTACAAACTTGTATAATTAATACAGAACAAAAAACAGGAAGGATTCGAAATTTCGAAAAAGTCTCCAGAAGGCAAGGTGAAAAGCATGAAGGCATTTATTATGATGATTCTGATGTTTATAAAGCTATAGAAGCGATTGCATATTCTCTAAAAAATCATCCAGATGCAGAAATCGAGAAAAAGGCTGATGAATGGATAGATAAAATAGCAGCAGCGCAGGAACCAGATGGATATTTGAACACTTATTATTCATTAACAGGCCTTGAAAACCGTTGGTTGGACATGGAAAAACATGAAGATTACTGTGCCGGACATCTGTTTGAGGCTGCTGTTGCTTATTTTAACACCACTGGTAAAAGGACATTGTTAGATGTAGCCATACTTTTTGCCAACCATATTGATAAAACCTTTAGGCTGGCAAATCGTCCATGGGTTTCTGGCCATCAAGAAATTGAATTGGCCTTAGTGAAATTGTACAAAACCACTCAAAATACAAATTACTTGAAATTATCAGATTGGTTTTTGGATCAACGGGGCAAAGGACATGGAAAAGGTTTGATTTGGGATAAATGGAAAGACCCAGCCTACTGCCAAGATGCAATACCTGTAAAAGAGCAAAAAGAAATTACAGGGCATGCCGTAAGAGCCATGTATTTATATACTGGGGCAGCTGATGTGGCTGCTCAAAATGGTGATAAGGCTTACATGAAAGCAATGGACAACGTTTGGCAAGATGTTGTATTTCGAAACATGTATATAACTGGAGGAATCGGGTCGTCAGGTAAAAATGAAGGGTTTAGTAAAGATTTTGAGCTTCCGAATGAGGACGCTTATTGTGAAACTTGCGCCTCAGTCGGTATGGTATTTTGGAACCAACGAATGAATAATTTGACTGGGCAAAGTAAATATATAAATGTATTAGAAAAAAGCCTTTATAATGCTGCTTTAGATGGCCTTTCATTAACAGGAGATCGCTTTTTCTATGGCAATCCACTGGCCTCAAATGGTAGTCATTTCCGAAAAGAATGGTTTGGCACTGCTTGCTGCCCATCAAATATTGCTAGATTAATCGCATCCGTTGGTGATTATATTTATGGAAAATCCACAAATAGTTTATACATAAATCTGTTTATTGGCAGTAAAACCAACCTACTATTTGATGGCAAAAAAGTAGCAATAAATATGGAAACTGAATACCCCTACGAAGGGACAATTAAGTTAAAAATTGACCCCGAAACACCTACATCATTTGACTTGAAAATTAGAATTCCAACTTGGCTTGGACCAAAACCAGTAGAGGGAGATTTGTATCATTTTACGAATAAATCTATTGAAAAAATGACCATTTTAGTCAACGGAAAGTCCGTTAAATACTATGTTGAAAACGATTATGCTGTAATGCAAAAACAATGGCAAGCCAATGATAAAGTTGAGGTTTCATTTCCATTAACAGTTAAAAAAATCACCAGCCGAGATGAAGTAATGCAAAATAAAAATCGGGTCGCTTTACAACGTGGCCCATTAGTTTATTGTGTGGAAGGTGCTGATAATGAAGGCAAAGCATTGGATTTTATATTGGATGCTAATGCCAAATTTAATACAAAATTAATGGCGGTGGGTTTTGAAAAAACGATAGCATTAGAATTAGATGGAGTAATACTAAAACCCGATAAATCGGGCTTAAATGTAATTAAAACAAATAAAAAAATTACTGCAATACCTTATTATTTATGGTGCAATCGTGGTCAGAATGAAATGCAAGTTTGGTTGCCAACAAAATTTCAAACTTTTAAGGTAAATTAGTTTACACATTTTTTAAAATTTATTAATCAAAATAAATCTTATTAAATGGTATATTTCAATTATTTCATCCCCATCAGCGCAACAAAAGTATCGATGCCAGCCCATAAATTATCAATTCTAATATTCTCATATTTAAAGTTATAGTTAATATTATTTGTGATTAATCAAAACGTATCACACAAATACATTGCGCTCAAATCCAATTGTTTATCTATTTGATATGAATTAGGGTTGGCCTCGAGGCCTTGGGCGG
>JANNWE010000660.1:0-3294 GCA_031414675.1 Cytophagaceae bacterium | reverse complement strand
CGATTGATAAATTTCTTAAAGAAAATGAAATTTCTAAATTGGTAGTCTATAATCGTTATAAATCAGTTCTTCCTGCTATAGCCTTTGTAAAAGGATTCAAAATAAAAACAGGGGCTATTGCATCTTCGGTGGCTCATGATTCCCACAATATTATTGCGGTTGGAACCGACGACGAATCTATCTTAGATGCTATTAATTTAATAATTAGAGAAAAAGGGGGCATTTCAGCAGTTTCAGAAAAGAAAATGGGTATTTTAAAATTGCCAATTGCTGGATTAATGAGTGATAAAGATGGCTACGAAGTTGCAAATGATTACACCCAAATAGATAAATTTTCAAAAGAAGTAATAGGATGCGAATTAAAATCGCCATTTATGAGTCTATCTTTTATGGCTTTATTAGTGATTCCTTCACTAAAACTCTCTGATAAAGGATTATTCGATGGTAATAAGTTTGAGTTTATTAATTTAGAAAATTAGAATAAGTACGAAGAGTAATTTCTTCGTACTTATCTGTAAATCAATTTTTTCCACTCCCTCCTACTGCACCAGCATTGCTTTTTTTGGCCTCTTGCATAGGATTTGACTCGCTGCTTCTTCTAGATTGCTGCTTGATTAATTGAAACTTTGTTGGCTTTTCTGGCTCTTTTGGAAAGACATTATCAGAATCGTCAATATCAGGTAATTCAAAATAAGGATCTAATTTAAATTTAGTTACTTTTTTGGCAGTAACAATGGTCTTTTTAACTTCCAAATTATTTAATCTCCAAGTTTCTACTGGAAATCTATAATCCTCTGTTGTTCCGTCTTCAAACTGAGCTTGAACTATTAATGGCATAACCAGACCTCCTTTGTTTTTTAAATTCAAAACATAGAAATTTTTCTTTTCTTGCATTTGCTTTTTTTCATCTGCACTTAAATTAGTTAAGTAAGTCTGATACTTAGATTTATCATTTTCTGTCACTTTAAAAGGGTCATAAGTATTATAAAAATCTTTCATTGTACTGTCCATTTCTACTACAGACTTTGGAATATCTTTTTCATTTCTAATGTTACTTAGTGTTTTCTTTTTATTTAAGCTTTCCATCATTTCCGCTTTTTTTATTTCTTCAGGATTTTGAGAATCCACTGAATACCACTCTACCTCAGCAATAGCTTGATTTAAAGCATCTACCCCATAAAACCAACCTTTCCAAAACCAATCTAAATCCACTCCTGAGGCATCTTCCATTGTTCTAAAAAAATCTGCCGGAGTTGGTGACTTAAATGCCCAACGTCTTGCATATTCTTTAAATGCATAGTCAAATAAGTCACGACCCATAACTGTTTCTCTTAAAATATTAAGGCCAGTGGCCGGTTTAGAATATGCATTGGGACTAAAAGTACTGGGTAAAATATTATCACTGCTACTCATAATTGAATTTTGCTTAGAAGCATCTAATTTCATATAGGGTACAATGTGTTGTGGTTCAATACCATCGGCTGGAAAATCTCTATCCCACTCTCTACATACTATACCTTCTAGAAACGAATTTAAACCTTCATCCATCCAAGACCACTGTCTTTCATCAGAGTTTACTATCATTGGGAAAAAATTATGACCCACCTCATGAATTATAACTAAAATTAAAAAGTTTTTTACCCCTTCAGAATACGTGCCATCAGCCAAAGGCCTAGCTCCATTAAAGCTCATCATTGGGTATTCCATACCACCAACAGGGCCATGTACAGAATAAGCCACTGGATATGGATAAGCAATTGTTCTTTTAGAATATTGGGTTAAAGTATGTGCTACTAAACGAGTTGAATATTGTCCCCAAAGTGGATTTCCTTCTTTTGGATACAAGGACATAGCCCATACTTTTTTTCCTTCTACGTCTACTTTCATTGCATCCCAAATAAATTTCCTTGATGCAGCAAATGCAAAATCTCTAACATTTTTAGCTTGAAAAATCCAAGTTTTTTTTCCAGTTGATTTCAACTTTTCTGCTTGTATGGCTTCTTCTTGGTTAACAATTAGTACTGGGTTTTTAGTATTCTCCGCTTCTTTTAACCTTTGCATATGTATTGGAGATAACACATCTTTAAAATTTTGAAGCTCACCTGTAGCACCCACTACCATATCATTAGGCACGGTAATCTCAACTTTATAATCACCAAATACCAAGGTAAATTCCCCTTGACCTAAAAATTGTTTATTTTGCCAGCCCACTACATCATCATATACACACATTCTTGGAAACCACTGAGCCATCTCATAAATATAATTCCCATCTTTTTCAAAATACTCGTAGCCACTTCTTCCACCTTCTGCGTTAGCGTCAATGATATTAAAATTCCAATCAATATTAAAAACAAACTGCTGGCCTTTTAAAAGTTTCGTTGGTAAATCAATTCGCATCATTGTACCATTAATAACATAAAGAAGATTCTTCCCAGTTAAATCAGTTACTTTAGTGATTTTATGGCCAAAATCTTTATTTGTCTTATTTTGCAGTCTAGTCAAACTACCTACCGTGGCTCCTCTAAGATGGCTAATACTGGATTGCTGGCTAAGTTTTGCATCCGATTTTTCATTAAAATGATTTTGGTCTAGCTGTAGCCATATATAACTTAAAGCATCGGGTGAATTATTATTATATGAAATTTTTTCAGACCCAATAATCTTTTGATTGGAATCATCAAGTTCTACTTTAATATCATAATCCGCTTTTTGTTGCCAATAATCTTTTCCAGGAGCACCACTTGCGGTCCTATACGTGTTAGGTGTTGGTAATGCTGTTCCCATTTGCTCAAACAATTGGTTTGCATTATAGGAATTTGATGCAGGCTGTTGAGCAAAAGTTGACAAACTACAAAAAAATAAGAATACTACTTTCTTCATTAGTTTATTGATATAATTAAAATTTAAAAAATCCATTTATCTATTATTAAAGTTATGGTAATGCCTGCTACAAAAGCAGAAACTACTAAATTCAAAGAGTTCTTTTTCACATTTAATCCATTAATTAGCAATAAGTTAATTATAATAATAAAAAATACTATTAATAATTGCCCTACTTCAAGACCAAAATTAAATGCAAACAATTGCCTTACAATACTATTTCCATTTCCCAACAATCCACGCAAATAATTTGAAAATCCTAAACCATGAATAAGCCCGAAAAACAGCGTAAAAAATAGTCGAAAATTTTGCCTAAAATTAGATTTTGGTTTATTTGAATTAAAAAAAATATTCATAATGCAAGTAAATAGAATTTTTAAAGGAATTAGGAATTAAATCCAATCTGAATTA
>JANNWE010000659.1:0-3533 GCA_031414675.1 Cytophagaceae bacterium | reverse complement strand
TATTAATTGGGTGTATATCTAGCCAATTTCTTTTATCATGTAGGACTTTGTTTTTTTGTGAGGACCTTCCTTTTTATCAATCCTCTTCCAATTGCCTTCTTTTAACTTAGCCTTGGCAGTTGGCTCTGAAATTATTGTTTTTCCTAAAACATAGGGTACATTATCAAAGAAACATTCTATAAAGAATTCTATTTGCCCTGAGTTGTTCCTTTGCATTACTAATTTATCCATGAGTCAAAATTAGGAATTGGTAAGATTCTTGGCTATAGAAAAGCAGAATTGCTAATTTTTATGGAATCTGTAATAATAGTTGGCTTTTAGGCGCTGTATAAGTACAACTAATAAGCAATTACCTAAATAGTAGCAGTATCATTTTCCCTAGAGTTTTGAAACTTGATACCAATTCTATTTAGTTAAACTTTTTGGATTTGTTAAAATTTATAATAAATGATGTTTTTTTAGTTAGAGCAGTAAAAAGCCCCAAATTTGGATTGTATTTAGTGGCTTTCTTCTACATTGCTAAATGTTGTGCGAAGTGTTTATTTATCTGTCAGTTCAATAATCAAACCATCTGTTGCATTTGTGTTAATAAAAACACTGTCATTGGTTGAATTCTCTAATAGATTTTTAGCAATCAAATACTTTTTTGTGTTTTCAACTGAATATACTTTTATGACAATTTTTTCAAAGCCATTAATATTTGAATTCGTCAATTTTATTGAAGGGCCTTCTTTAAAAGTAAATAGATTACCCTGATTTGCTTTAATGCCTGGGAGTTTTGCTAATTCATTTTTATGCAAAGATAAATTGGTTGAACCAATCACTATCTCTTTTAGAAACATAATCCCTAATGGTCCACCATTAATATAGTTTAGAGAGTCTGAGGACTTTTTTCGATATAAAGCAATTTTTTCACGCTCCTTATAATCACAAATAAATAAGGCTGCTTCATCAGGCACAAGATTTTTCAAAGTCATATTAGACCAGCCAGAAATTTTGCCATTGCTATTTACGTAAGTATTTGGCTCAATAGTATCATGCATTACTTTGGCTTCATCTAAAATATTTTTAATTTCTTCAACACTCTGTTTAGGTTCCAAACCAATTCCATCAAATGTGGTTTTAATAACACCTTTATAATACACAAATTCAAAAGCTACATTTCCAAGGGTTACAGCACCACTCGAAAAATCTCCCCAAGATTTATAATCCCAATCTACTGGCAATTGAAGTTTATTTTTAAATAGGTTGAACAATATTTCTGCTTTTGGAGAGCTGGCCAAAAAATGATCAACCTTATTAATTTGTGCTTTTAAAGAATTTGATAAGATAACAAGTCCGAACAAAATGAACTTTCTCATATGTTAAACTTTATAGTTGATGACACAGTTGATGTATTTCGCATTACCTTAAAGTATTCGCGATGTTTTGTGGGGCTAATTTAGACAATAAAAGGTTGCCCCACAAAATGTTGAGAATTAAATCCAGAAAGATATTTTATTATCTAGCTTAAAATAATTTTGGACTTTCCTTTAGATGTTTAAAAAAAGTTAATTAAAAAAAAGGGCCCCATTTCTATTCTTCAGTTTTTCAGAACTTCAGACATATGGAGTTTAAAACTGAATTTCTGAAGTTCTGAACTATAAAAAGAGGTGTTTTTTTTTGTAATAATATCAAAAAGCCCCAAACTTTGATTGCGGTTAGGGTGGTGCGGCATTCCGACTTTGTTCTACTCGGCCAAATGTTACATGATTTTTAATTATCCCTTTTCATAGAGAAGATATATTCATTTATTCTTGTTTCCACCCAGAAAGTCCAACACCGAATCAATAAATATCTTATGACTTTTCGTTTCGTTTAAACCTGCAGAGTGTCCAGTATTAGGAACCACCCACAGGTAAGATTTTGGTATTGAATTATACATTTCAACGGCTACCTGCACTGGAAAAAATACATCCCTATCGCCTTGAACTATCAATGTTCTTGCTTTGATTGATGCAAGATATGGTTTGGTGAAGTTTACATCATCATAGCTGTCTTTATATGCATAAAATTGTCTTCTCAGCTGCATAATCTGTTCTTTACCACCTATATGTTGATTTGACATCAGTATGAGTTTTTTCTCAGAGATTGAATCTGGAGGAGACTTTCTGTAAATATCACGAGCAGATTCAGGTAGGTAGGGGCTGCCTCCCACTAAGACCATTGCCTTAACTCGTTGGCGTTGTTGAGTGGCAGAATGAAGGAGAGTCATAGCACCCATACTACGCCCTATTGCATATATTGTATCTATTCCTAATTGATCCAGTAAATTAAAAACATCAAGAGCAAGTTCTCGGTGTGTGAAGTGTCCAGAGGGGTTAATTGAGCGACCATGACCCCTTAAGTCAGGAACAATTAATCGATATTCGGCGGATAGATCTTTTAAAAATGGATTCCATACATCGCCAGTACCAGAAAACCCATGCAAAAGTACAAGAACGGGTCCATCTCCTATATCGCGGTAGGCCATTGTAATTCCATTTACTGGTAAATTTCGATATGTAGCAAAATCAGTATTTTGAGCAATTGCCCTGGTTGTGAAAATTGTAATAAATAAAAGCAATAGTTGAACTCTAATTTTCATTTAATTGATATTTTAAATATTTAGATTATAATCTTTTCCTGCCCGTTTTTATATTAACTTGACCATAACATTAAAGTATTCCCGATTTCTTGTTGGACTAATTTAGACAATAAAAGGTTGCTAAACAAAATCTTGAGTATTAAATTCTGAAAGATATTTTTTGATGTAGCTTAAATGAGTTTTTATAGATTTGGGTATTGATTTACTATAAAACTAAAGGAAGGTAATTCAATAAAAAAAATACCTAACCTATACATTTACCCATATAAGTATTTTAGTTTGGTAGGGTATTTAAAAATCCTTCAATTTCTTATTTATTTTCTACTTAAACAATGTAATATTTATGGAAGTTAAATTAATTGCAATATTTTTTTATCATCTCATTGGCTTTAGCATAACCTTGCTCACTGGCTTTAGATAAATCTAAACAACCACTTTCCTTTTGAGATAAACCAAGTTTAGCCAATCCTCTGTTATAGTATGCATCTGCAAATTTAGGGTCTAATTCTATAGCCTTTGAATAGTCATTTATTGCTCCTAAGTAGTCTCCTATTTTATATTTAAAAATTCCTCTTGCAAGGCATCTTATTTTATTATGAACTAATTCTGTAGCCTTTGAATAGTCAGTGATTGCTCCTCTGTTGTCCCCTAATTTGGATTTATAAATTCCTCTTACAAGGTATCTTTGTTCATTAGGGTCTAATTGCATAGCCTTTGAATAGTCATTGATTGCTCCTCTGTAGTCCCCTAATTCAATTTTAGCACTTCCTCTGATATCATATGCAAATATATCTTTAGGTTTTAATTCTATAACTTTTGTGAAGTCAGTGATTGCTCCTCTGTAATCTCCTAATTCAATTTTAGCCAATCCTCTGTTAAAGTAATCATACGATGTTTGAGAATAAGA
>JANNWE010000658.1:0-7713 GCA_031414675.1 Cytophagaceae bacterium | reverse complement strand
TTGTGCTTTTGGTATTTCGGCCACCATTTCGGCCTTATTTAGATAAACCAATAAAAATGCTTTGGGAACGGTACATATACTAATTGCACTATAATCTGCATTCAGAATCAAAACTTTCCGCCCCATATACAATGTAGTTTTTATAATCCACTAATTGTAAGGCAATTTAAGGATTAAATTTCGATAAAATTAAAAGATTATTCAAAAGTTTAAAATTTAATTTTGAACTACTATTTACAATTGAAATTTAAGAAGGTTTTTAACTAAAATATGTTTAAAAAATTGTTACTTCTCATATTCCTAAAGGTAATATTTTTTAGAATTGTATAGAAAATTAAAAAGACGAAGAAATATATATTGAATTTTTTTTTGAGTTTCAAATACTAGTAATTTGAAATTCCAAAATCCATCGAAAATGAAAATTTGGTTTAAATCTTTTAAAAGGAAAGAAAATTGAAAAAGTAGTTATTTTTAAAGACTTTAAACTTTTGAAAATCTACCGAAACAATAAATTGAAACTTACCAGAACTCGAAGATGATTGTTTTATTCATTTCTTTGATAATCTCTACTCACGTCTCTTTCTTTAATAGTCTCTCTTTTGTCAAAAAGTTTTTTCCCTTTTGCCAGTGCTATTTCAAGTTTAGCGATTCCGCTTTCGGCAATATATAATCTGGTGGGTATAATAGTCAGGCCCTTATCTGTAAGTTTATTTGCTAATTTTTTTAATTCTCTTTTATTTAAAAGCAATTTTCTCTCTCGAAGTGGCTCATGATTGTAGTGTGTGCCCATCTCATATTTAGCAATATTTAAGTTTTTAACAAAAAGTTCAGTTCCATTAAATAGGCAATATGCATCAGACATGTTTACCTTACCTTGCCTAATTGATTTAATTTCTGTGCCAGTTAAAACCATTCCGGCTGAGTATTCTTCTAAGAAAGCATACTCAAACTTGGCTTTTTTATTGGGAATGCTTATGTTTTTTGAAAGATTCATTACTATTAAATATCTGTAAAAGGGCTGCAAAGATACAAAAAAAATCCCCGCCTCAATGATAGTGGCAGGGATTCCGACTTACGTGCTTTCCTAATAATCCACGTGCTGGCAATTAAGCCGATACGAAGGATTAAATCGTTTTGAACCAAAGTTCAAATATTTTCTGTTGGGTGTAATTCGTAAACAAATTTATGTTGCTAAAAACAAAATTCCAATCAATTTGTCAATTTTTAAATATTTGCCAACTTATTTATACTATTTTACGCTTTCAAATAACTTCCGAACTGTTTATTACATATACCAATTTTGTGCCAATTTTTCATTTCTACAACTAAAATCAAAAAATAAATAAAAAAGAAATAAAAAATAGTTTTAAAACCCTTCTGAAATGGTTTTAATTTAGAAATAAAAATTTAGTGATAATTTTTAAACTTTCCACCTTAAAAAAACTCTTGTTAAAATACCAAACTAATTATAAAAAATAAAATTTGAAGAGGAAATTTAGAAGATTTAAAATAAAAAGCAAAAAAAAACTGTAATATTGTAATAATAAAACAGTAAAATTAAAAGCCAACATTGATAAACAAAACGTTATATTCTACAAGTCAGAAAAAAGAAACGGCCATTTTGGTAGGCCTGATTTCTCAAAAACAAAATGCCGAAAAGACAAAAGAATACTTAAATGAACTTGCTTTTCTTGCCGAAACGTCGGGCGTAGAAACAGTGAAAGTATTTGTACAACGACTTAATTACGCCGATCAAAGGACCTTTGTAGGGAAAGGAAAATTAGAAGAAATTCAAACATGGATTACCATGAATCCTGTTGACACTATTATATTTGATGATGAGCTTTCTCCCTCACAAGTTAGAAACTTGGAACAAGCCTTTGAAAATATTAAAGTGCTGGACAGAAGTTTATTGATACTAAATATTTTTTCCCAAAGAGCACAAACAGATCAGGCGAAAAGACAGGTAGAATTAGCACAATATAAATATCTTTTACCACGTCTTACACGCATGTGGTCACATTTGAGTAAACAAAAAGGTGGGATTGGTATGCGTGGCCCTGGTGAAAAGGAGCTAGAAACTGATAAGAGAATTGTGCAGGATCGCATCGCTTTATTAAAAGAAAAACTAGAAAAAATAGATAAACAATCGGCTACACGTAGAAAAGAAAGGGATAGGCTAGTGAGAGTGTCATTAGTTGGATATACGAATGTTGGAAAATCTACTTTGATGACCAGACTCGCCAAAAGTGAAGTTTTTGCTGAAAATAAATTATTTGCCACCATTGACTCCACCGTACGAAAAGTGGTGTTGGGGCATATTCCTTTTTTATTGACCGATACCGTAGGGTTTATACGGAAACTTCCCACCACGCTTATTGAATCGTTTAAGTCCACCCTAGACGAAATACGAGATGCCGATATTTTGATACACGTCGTTGATATTTCACATCCTTCTTTTGAAGAACAAATAGATGTTGTGAACACCACACTTGCAGATATTGGGGCAGGAGATAAAAGTACCATTACGGTTTTTAATAAGTTGGATCTTTTTGAGCCGGAATCTGAAGAAGGCCTTGATAAACATTTGGCAACAGAGGAGGATTTAAAGAAAAACCTTGAAAGACTAAAAAATAGTTACCTCAAAAAAGGAGATGTGGTATTTGTTTCTGCTACTAAAAACAGCAATATGGCCGAACTAAGGGACGTTTTGATGAACTTAGTGAAAATTAAGCATTTTGTAATTTATCCTAATTGGGATGCAGACAAAAACATGCTGTACGATTGGCAGGGAGAAAGTACTTATACGGAATAATTTTTTTAACATAACCCTTATTTTTAACATTACCCTTACCTCATGAAAGATCAGTCGAATTCAACTAATCTACCCGCCCTTTACACTTTAATGACCGTTTGGTTTTTTTGGAGTTTTGTTGCGGCTTCAAACGGAATTTTGATTCCACTTTTTAAAGAAAAATTCGAATTGCTACAATGGCAAGCACAGCTTGTTGATTTTGCATTTTATGCTGCTTATTTTGTAGGTTCTTTGCTTTATTTGTTTTTGTCGAGTTACATGAAAACCGACATATTAAACAAAATTGGATACAAAAACGGCATTATCATTGGCTTAGTCATCTCAGCTTTAGGTTCTTTAATCTTTTATCCAGCTGCAGAAACCAAGTCGTATTTTTTACTTTTGTCGGCATTATTTGTTGTTGGCTTAGGGTTTTCCTTACAACAAACGGCTACACAACCTTTTATGATAGCCCTAGGACCTCCTGAAACAGGTGCCACTCGTATAAATCTGGGTGGAGCTGTAAATAACTTTGGTGGAACCATCGGGCCATTAATAGTTTCTTTTGCCATATTTGGTTCAATTTCTCCAGAAGCCGCATTGAGTGCCACCATAGAATCGGTAAAAGTGCCGTATTTGATATTAGGAGCAGCTTTTCTTTTAGTGGCAGGCTTTTTTTGGATATCTAAATTGCCTAGAATTGTTAATGATGAACATGTGGAAGCGGGTTTTGGAGCTTTGAAATATCCTCAATTAGTACTAGGCATGACTGCCATTTTTGTATATGTGGGCGTGGAAGTTACGATTGGAAGCAATTTGCCAGAATATTTAAAAGAAACCCAGGGCTTAGTTTCTTCTCAAGTTTCAAAATATGTTTCGCTATTTTGGGGAAGTATGATGGTGGGAAGATGGACGGCCTCAGTCGGTAATTTTAATTTTTCTGCCACTACTAAAAAAGTACTTTGGGTGCTTATTCCATTTATAGCATTCTCCATAGTATTATACGTAAACTCTATAATGAGTGGGGATGTAAGCGATTTGTATCCCTATGGATTTTGTGTTGCCATAATGATTGTATCCTTTTTTATGACCAAAGAAAAGCCTGTACGTACACTTTTAATATACACTGGAGTGGGTGCTATTATGACTTTAATTGGAGTATTCACAACGGGACAAATAGCCTTGTTTAGCTTAATAAGCGGTGGCTTGTTTTGCTCAATTCTATGGCCTAGCATTTTTTCTTTAGGAACTGCTGGTTTGGGTAAATATACCAACCAAGGCTCTGCTTTTATGATCATGATGATATTGGGTGGCGCTATTATTCCGGTTTTGCAAGGAAGATTAGCTGATGGAATAGGTGTTCAACTATCCTATATTTTAGCGGCGGTTTGCTTTGCTTACCTTTTTTGGTTTGGAATAAAAGTGCAAAAAGTGCTAAGAAAACAGAATATTGATTTTGACAAGGAAGTAGGAGCTGTGAAGGGAGGGCATTGATCTGTTGTCTGTTGTCCGTTATCTGTTGACCGTTATCTGTTGTCCGTTATCCTTTATAAGTTATCTGTTGTCTGTTTTCCGTTATCTGTTGTCCGTTATCTGTTGTCTGTTTTCCGTTATCGGTTATCTGTTGTCCGTTATCGGTTATCTGTTGTCTGTTTTCCGTTATCTGTTGTCCGTTATCTGTTGTCTGTTTTTCGTTATCGGTTGTCCGTTATCTGTTGTCTGTTTGTCTATGCCTAATAAACGTTGACCGTTTGTCTGTTTTCCGTTATCGATTATCTGTTTTTTTTGTTGTGATTTTTTAGTTTTCTGTTTTTGGGGTTAGTTGTTTGTACTTTTGTTTTATAAACAAAAATAGCTTCTGCTATACATCAAAAAGTAGAACTGAATGCCATTTTAGCTTTAGCCATTTATGGGCAAATATGAATTATGATATTATTAAATCTCAATTAGATTTTCCTGATTGAGATTTTTTTTTACTCGATTTGGCTTTGGGGTTATAGTCTAAGCATTTTTTTATCCAGAAGTCAAAATCCGCTTGAGCTCTAAGGCCAGTTTCGTCCACTTGGACAAACGACTTCATGGGTTTTCCTGTAAACATCATATCAAAACAACCGTGTTTTTCTAATAATTCAGCTTTTTCGTTTGGGTCAATCCTACACATGAGGTCATCTTTAATAATACCAACACACATTTTGTCGTTCAGCATAAAACACAATCCACCCATCATTTCTTTTTCCACGAGGTTTTCGAGGTCTTGTAGGCGGGTTCGTATGCGGTTGGCTAGATTTTGCGAATAGGGCATGATTGCTATAAGGTTACAAGTCCATTTTTAATAGCGAAAAGTACTAAACCCACACGGGATTTCAATTCGAATTTTATAAAAAGATTTTCTCTGTAACCATCGATCGTTCTGGGGGAAAGGCACATTTTGTTTGCTATTTCCTTATACGTAAGTTCTGAACACGTCAATTCAAGAAACTCTTGTTCACGTGCCTGAAAATGAAATTGAGGTTTTTTGGAAGCACCGTTAGGTTTATGCAAACTTTTTAGCAAGGTATTAGATACTAATTCACTGTGATAATATCCTTTATCTCTTACTATTTCCAGTGCCGATCTAAAATTTTGTGTGTCTGTGTCTTTCAAAAGATATCCTTTAGCCCCAGCCCTAAGCATTTTAATTATGGATTCCTCGTTATCTTCAACAGACAAAGCTAAGATCTTAATTTCAGGATATTTTACATTTAAGTATGCTGTAGTCTCATATCCATTTAACTCAGGCATATTGATGTCTATTAAAGCAATATCTGGAGCTGGATTATCTTTTAAATGATCAATAAATTGTTGGCCGTTGGCCATATCAAAAATAACCTGAAACCCTTGGAAACGGTTGATAAGTTCTACGAGGGCATTGCGGATGAGGTGGTGGTCATCTGCTAAAGCAATAGTTGTCATAATTTATATTAAACGGGAATGGTTAAATGGACTTTAGTGCCGTTGACCTTTCCTCGTTCAAAAACCAATTTACCATTCATTAAACTTGCTCTGTGAATCAGATTATTTAATCCTGCACCACCTTGGAAGCCATTTTGATTGATTTTTGTCTCATAATCGAATCCAACGCCATCGTCTACCACCACCAAATTAAGGCATTGGATTGTTTCTTCCAAATTAACTTCAATGTTTTTTGCTTGGGCATGTTTTAAACAGTTCTGGAGCAATTCCTGAAAAATCCTGAAAATCAAAATTTCTTTTTTACGGTCAAGGGATTCAATTCCGGTAAATGATGAGAATTTTACCTCATAATTGCCCAATTTCTTTAACCGCTCTAACTCAAATCCAATGGCCTTTACAAGCCCTTCGTGCAAGAGATTGTCGCTATTCAAGCTTTTAGATAATGCTCTGATATCTGTCAAAACATGATTTACAAACTCCTTTGAATCATTAATCTTCTTATTGCCAGGTAATTCTTCCGAAAGATTATTGAGCTGAATTTTAACCAAAGTCAGCATCTGCCCCACGTTGTCATGTAGCTCACGGCTGATGTGTTTCATGGTGGAATCTTGGATCTCGTTTTCGGCATTGAGAATTTCCTGTTCGAACTGGGCTTTTAGGGCGGATTTTTCAAGTTTAAAGGCTTGTTGGCGTTTTTGGTGAATAAAGAAAAAAGAGATGATGAAGATCACAAGAAGCATCATCAAAAATGTACCTGCCAATACTATAATGACGACTTCGCTAATCTCCGTTGACATATAAAACCGTAGGTTATTAGTGAGTAATAGATGATGTTGAGGAGGGGGTTAAGGATGAATAATTTTTGAGCTAATTGTAAATTATTTTTAGAAATATAATCAATAAACCCTGAGAGAAAAAAATATCCACTATAAAAAAATATTATTCCTGTCACAACCCAAAAATTTGAATTTGAACTAATACTTTCTTCAGAATTTATTATCTGTTGTAAGTAGATAATAGAATAAATAATGAGTAAACCTTTTAAATACAAAAATAAACCACGGTTGAGTTCAGGTTTGGGGCTTTGTATGATAAAGAATATATTCACAGAAACAATGATTGGAATGACAAGAAATATTATCCGCTTGATAAATTGAGATTTCACAATTAAGTAGAAAAATAGGCTTAAAGTGAAAACCCTATGGGTATATAAACATTATATAGATAAACATTGACTTTCCTTTCTGGACTAAAATATAAACAATAATAGCCAATCAATTCAATAATCAATGTTAATACCACATATAGACTAACAATTTTTAATGGTTTTGAAAAAAGAAAATAACAAATCAATCCTATCACTGAAGAAATTGATAGGATTGATAAATAAATATAATTTAATGGATTCATACTCTTACATTTCAATATGGTGGGCAGCAAGTTCCGCCTTCATTTCCAAATACAAAAGAATCTTTTGGTAAAGCCTTAAAACTTTTGTTTGTATTCAGATTTTCCACGTTTGAAAAAAGAACATTAGGAAACCCGATAGACCCTTCTCTTTTATCATATATCATATTGATATGTACTTTGGTTTTAAATGATGTTCTAAAAGTTGAGAAAAATACTTCTGAGTCAGATTTCTTAAAAATAACATATTGGTTTTTAGAACGGCTATCGGTGGCGAATTCGGTAAGCCCTTTGCTATAAAGTTTTTGTTTTAACTTCTTGAAACTGGATGTGTCAGCAAGTTCAAATTCATTAAGTTGTATTATATTATTTTTTTGAATGTTATATTTCTCATCCATGGAGAGTAAACCCAAACTTAAACATGTAAATTTTCTTCCTACTTCTTTTATACCAAATGTTACACTTAAATAACCATTTTCAGGTATTGAAGAAATTAGGGCTGTAATCGCACTTAAATCGACATCAAAATCTCGTTTGCCCAAAATAATATTAGTGTCTTG
>JANNWE010000657.1:0-11424 GCA_031414675.1 Cytophagaceae bacterium | reverse complement strand
TTACAATTATAGAAATGCGTTAAATCCCAAAAATCCATACAATAAAAAAGGAGATAGAATACTGATTTTGGAAGATACCAACCAGGATGGCAAAGCAGATAAATCAAAAGTATTTTATCAAGGGGAAGATATCAATGCGGCTCTCGGAATTGCTGTTTTAGGTAACAAAACTTATATATCATGTAGTCCTAATGTATTTGTATTCACAGATTTAGATGGTGATGACGTCCCCGATAAAAAAGAAATATTATATACCGGAATTGGAGGAACGCAACACGACCATGGCATGCATGCTTTCGTATTTGGCCCAGACGGTAAGCTTTATTTTAATTATGGAAATGCCGGAGAGGCCTTGTTAACCAAAGATAGAAAGCCAATTCTAGATGAATTCGGTGCAGAAATCAAACCAGAAGGAAAGCCATACAGAGAAGGAATGGTGTATAGAAGTGATTTAGACGGGTCCAATGTCGAAATATTAGGTTGGAATTTTCGAAACAATTATGAACTGACACTCGATTCTTACGGAAGAATGTGGCAATCTGACAATGACGATGATGGAAACCGAAGCACTCGTATAAATTATATGATGGATTATGGTAATTATGGATATAAAGATGAGATGACAGGTGCAGATTGGAGAGTTAGAAGAACAAATTTAGAAGATTCGGTGTATGCTCGCCATTGGCACCTAAATGACCCAGGCGTAGTACCAAATCTACTGCAGACGTATGCTGGCTCCCCTACCGGTATTGTAATGTATGAAGGAGATTTATTGCCTAAAAGGTTCCAAAATCAATTAATTCATTGTGATGCCGGACCAAACATTGTTAGAGCATATCCAACCACTAAATCAGGTGCTGGCTTTCATGCTAGTATTATTCCGATACTGGATGGTTCTAAAAAAGACAAATGGTTCAGACCTTCAGATGTAACTGTAGCACCAGACGGAGCAATATTTATATCTGATTGGTATGATCCTGGGGTAGGTGGCCATGCCATGGGAGACTCAACGCGAGGAAGAGTTTATAGAATTGCTCCAAAAAATAACAGACCAATTGTACCAAAATATGATTATCAAAACCCAAAAGATGCGGTAAAAGCTTTACAAAGCCCAAATCAATCCATTCGTTTTTTGTCCTATCAGGCTGTTCAAAAATTGGGTTTATTAGCTGAAAACGAGCTAAAAAATTTAATTCAAGGAAACAATCCTATTTTCGCAGCTAGAGCATATTGGCTTCTTGCAGAAATAAATAATTATTACATAGAACATGCTTCGAAAAACGAAAATGAAGATTTAAGAGTACAGTCAGTAAGAATGGCAAGAAAACACTTTAAAAATTCGTCTGAATTTATGTTGGAAATGGCTGCTGACCCTTCGATACAAGTAAAAAGAGAAGTTGCACTGGCCATTAGACATAAAAAGCTAAGCAATGTGTGGTTAAAGTTGGTGGAAGGTTTTGATGGAACCGACCGTTGGTTTTTGGAGGCACTTGGGATAGCAGCAAATAAGAATTGGGAAGAATGTTTGGCACTTTTAAAAAATAAAGAAGGCGAAAAATGGTTGGAGAAAAATTATGTAAAAGAACTTGTTTGGAGAAGTAGAAGCCCTAAAACAGTGACATATTTAGAACAAATAATAAAAAGTACACCCTTAAATAAAAGAGATAAATTTTACAGATCATTTGATTTTCAAGAAAGTACCACAAAAAATGAAGTTTTGATAAGATTAATAAAAGCTTCCACTAGTTCTGAAGAAAAAGTTACGATTTTTAAGCATTTAGAAGAAAAAGGCATGCTAAATAACGTTACTGTTAAAAACGAAATTCCATTATTGCTTTCCGGAATAAAAAATAACCTTGATTTTATAACTATTGTAAATAAATTTTCAATAAAGACTCAGTTTCAAAAATTACATAGTATCGTAATGAACTCAGAGATACGTGCAGAATATGAGGAAGCTGGAAAAACAAGTGTAAAACTTCATGGATCCACTGGCTTATTAAAAGGATTGGCTAATAAAAATACTGCCTTGAAAGCAATTGATAGATATGGAGAAATAGACGATAAATTAATAACCCAGATTTTAATAAAGACATTTACAAATCAAAATCTCAGCTATGATTTAAGATTGCAAGCCGTAAAAGAAATGAGAGGATGGGACAGCGAAGCTATCTTATGGCAAATGTATAAAAGCAATAAAATACCTTCCGATGTTGCAAATGAAGCAAAAAATATCCTGAAACGAACGTGGCATTCCGATATTCGCTTGGAATCTAGTAAAATTTTCGCATCTGAGGAAAATAAAAAAGCACTGGATATGGAAAGGATCTTGACTTTAAAAGGAAATATATCACAAGGAAAAGTAATTTATGAAAGCTATTGTAGCACGTGTCATGTGGCTCAAAAGTTCGGAATAGATTTTGGACCTGGGCTTAGCCTAATAGGTAATAAACTTGTTAAACAATCTCTTTTGAATGCAATTTTAAATCCAAGTGAAGGTATTAGTTTTGGATATGAAGGAAATATAATAACACTAAAAGATGGCTCTTCTTTTCAAGCCATCATTACCTCCAAAACAGAAAATGATTTAATGATTAAGTATCCAGGGCAATCCCAAATAAATACCATTAAAATTAAAGATACAAAGTCGATTGTACCTATGAATGACTCTTTAATGCCAAAATTCCCTTTGAATGAAAATGAATTAGTAGATTTGGTGGGATATTTAGAAACGTTAAAATAAACAATGCATAAATACGAAATAACGATCGAATATTGCCCAAAATGTAACTGGATGCTAAGGGCAGCATGGTTGGCACAAGAAATTTTGGTAACTTTTGAAAATGAGTTAGAAAAAGTCAGCCTAAAACCTTCGGCTCACGCTGGAATATTCATGATAAAAATAGGAGACTACATATTATTCGATAGAAAAACTAATGGAGGATTTGCAGAACCGAAAGTATACAAACAGCTAATCAGAGATTACATTGCTCCTGACAAAAGTTTAGGGCATAGCGACCTAAAAGATTGATTAAGTTTTATTAAAAAGGCAATTTATCGTTGGTTGTGAATTGAAATATTTTAATTGCTAAATAAGGGAATTTTTGATTTTGAAAACTTTCTCAAGTTTTGATTATTAAAAATAAAGCTTGCAAATAGGTTCTGTTTTTATTCATTCGATTTAATGAAATCAAATTCTTAATTTAAAGCTGAAAGCATAATTAGGTTTTCAGCTTTTTCTTTTTAGCAGCAGGAAACAAAACATTATTTAGAATTAACCGATAGCCCGCGGAGTTGGGATGAAGATTTAAGTCTGTAGGCTCTTCATTCACCAAATGCTGATAATCTTCTGGATCATGTCCACCATAATAAGTCCAAAATCCTTTTCCTGCAGTTCCATGCATATATCTTGCTTCATCAGAAATTCTGTTTTCAGCTAAAATTATTACTTCTGATTTAACATATCTTTTCTTAAACGCGGTAGTTTGTCCTAAAAATCCTTTAATTAAATTTTGATGATTTTGAGTCAGCATTGTAGGAATTGGGTCATATTTCGCTGAAAATTCGAATAAAGTAAAATAATCATTACTTTCATTTACCCCTCTATCCTGGGGTTGATTATCAATATTCGAAAATTCAACCTCATAAGGATCTTCTACTAAAGTAAATCCTTTAAATGCGAAACAATTATTATAATTTAACTTTGAGTTGGCAGAAGGATCGGCTCCATCACCATCATAAATTGATTCCACAATGTCTAAACCTTGTGCTGCCATTGAAATATCAAAAGTATCCGTTGCATTGCACATGGCAAACATATATCCACCACCTAATACAAAATCACTTATTTTCTTTGCTACTGCACCTTTTAACTGAGAAGATTTTGAAAAACCATATTTAGCGGCAATCCCTTCAACTTCTCGCTTCTGTTCTTGGTACCAAGCGGAACTTTTTAGTCGTATGAATTTCCCAAATTGCCCAGTAAAGTCTTCATGATGCAAATGTAACCAATCGTATTCTGGCAATTTACCTGACATAACTTCGTCGTCATACACTTTAGTAAATTCTATTTCAGCATAAGTTAAAGCTAAAGTAACTGCGTCGTCCCACGGCTGGGCGCTTTTTGGAGAATATACGGCTATTTTAGGGGCTTTTTGTAATTTCACAGCGTCCATATTAACATCTGGATTCTTAACAATGCTTAAAATATTTGATGCATTGGCTTCAGAAATCACTTCATAACTAATTCCTCGAATCACACATTCATTAATAAAAGTTTGGCTTACTGGAAACATAAAACTTCCGCCACGGTAATTTAGCAACCAATCTATTTCAGTATCATAATTTTTTAAAACCCAAAATGCCAATCCATACGCTTTAAGATGATTTTTTTGAACATCATCCATTGGAATATAGATTTGATTTGCCGAAACTTTTAAACTAAGCATTAAAAAAATGATAAACGGCAAAATGGACTTCTTCATACGTTTGTTTGATAAAAAATGAATATAGAAATTTGTACCTAAAACAAAATAAAAGATAAAAAATTGTGTTTTGATTTTTTTTGGCAACTAATATCTCTGTCAAAAATAATTCCAAGTATCATTAATACCAAAATTAAATGAATTTAAAAGAAAATATATTTGAAGGTTTAAGGTCAATTCGATCTAATTTATTAAGAACTGTGCTTACTGCGGCTATTATTACTTTTGGCATTACTGCTTTGGTTGGAATTTTAACTGCTATTGAAGGGATGCAAGGTTCAGTTAATAAAAGTTTTGAAGGTTTAGGAGCAAATTCTTTTGATATAAAAATTGAGCAAAACAATGGTCGCAGGATGAGAGGAATAGCTAAAAAACAGCAAAAACCCATCTATTTTAAGCAAGCAATTCGTTTTAAAGAAAAATTTTCAAGTCAAACAAAAGCATTTGTAAGTATATATACTTTTGCCTCTCAAAACGAAACTATAAAATATTTATCCACAAAATCAAATCCAAATGTTTTAGTAGTAGGAATTGATGAAAATTATATGGGTTTAAAGGGCTATAAATTTCAGAATGGTCGAAATATATCAAATATTGACAGAAGCTTTACAAATAGAGTGGTGATTCTCGGAAATGAAATTGCACTAAAAATGTTCCCAAATACCAATCCCTTAAACAAGGAAATTACGCTAATGGGGGAAAAATACTCCATTATTGGAGTTTTAGAAAAAAAGGGGAGTATAACTGGAGGCGGTGATGACAGGGTTGCTTTGATTCCATTAGAATGTGCTAGAAATTACGACAATAATGGATTATTTTCTTATGAAATTTCAACTTCTGTTCCTAATTCAACCAACATTGATTATACCATAGGAGAAGCAACAGCTGTAATGCGAGGGGTAAGAGAAGATAAAGTGTATGATGAAAATTCTTTTAAAATAGAAAGGTCTGACGCTCTTTTAAAAAATTTTGATGAGGTAACAGGCTATTTAAGAATTGGTGGATTTGGGATATCATTTATTACTCTTTTAGGGGCTTCTATTGCTCTTATGAATATCATGATGGTATCAGTAACAGAGCGGACTAGAGAAATTGGTGTAAGAAAAGCATTAGGAGCATCACCTAAAAAAATTAGAATGCAATTTTTAATTGAAGCCATTGTAATTTGCATAATGGGTGGTTTAGCAGGTATACTATTAGGAATAACAGCAGGCAATGTTGTTTCTTATTTTTTAGCAGGTCAGGGAGGAGGAGTATTCGTAATTCCGTGGAACTGGATATTTTTAGGATTTACGGTTTGTATTATTGTAGGATTGATTTCTGGATACTATCCTGCTTATAAAGCTTCCAAATTTGACCCAATAGAATCGTTAAGGTATGAATAATTAAGTGGTTCATATTGTGTGAATTGCATAAGTTCAAAAAATACTTCACAAATAATTTGTGTTTAGAACTTGTAAAAATGGCATACCTTTACTAAATTTGCACTCCCAATCGAAACAATTGCCCGGATGGCGGAATTGGTAGACGCGTTGGTCTCAAACACCAATGAGGTTACACTCGTGCCGGTTCGACTCCGGCTCCGGGTACGATAAAAGTTCATGACAAATTGATTTTCAATGAGTTATGAACTTTTTTATTGTT
Source organism: Cytophagaceae bacterium (assembly GCA_031414675.1). Taxonomy (GTDB): domain Bacteria; phylum Bacteroidota; class Bacteroidia; order Cytophagales; family Spirosomataceae; genus Leadbetterella. Next base: position 5,296 of record JANNWE010000657.1, on the reverse strand, counting down.
GGGGGGGGTCAAATGAAGGGACAAAAGCAAAAATTACAACAGTTTTTTAGCAAAAAGAAGGTTCTAAAATGGAAAAAACAAGTGTACAAGGAACATAAATCCAAAAAAATAACCAATACAGTAAACAAGTTATATTTTCTGAACAAATGACTAAGGCTTCAACTATTTTGCAGTCATTTAAATTGCCAAATGATTATCTAGCCAGACAAAAAGCTATTTCTATTTGTGAAGAATCAAAAGAGCAAAGAAAATTGAATAACCTTTCACAAAGCGAATTAGCATCAAAAATTGATGTAAAGAAAGAATTTATTTCTCGAATAGAAAATGGAAAGAAAAATATTCAGTTATCTACTTTTTTTAAAATATTAGATGGTTTAGGTTTAAAATTGAGTATTGAAAAAAAAAGTGGTTTTCAACGAATAGTTAAAAATTAGTATTGATTTGTGCCCTATTTGTACTTCAAAATAATTACGTTTTACAATTTGTTGACTATAGGCACCTTACGAAAAAAAAAAATTGAATTCAGTATTCGAAAGTAAGTTTGTTCTTAGATTTGTTTAAGATTTATACAAAGCACCTAACCAAATGAATTATTCTTCCATACTATTGGAGACAATTAAAATGTACGTTTCACCCAAAGAATTGAGTTGGATTGAAGCAAAAGCTAATGGTAGTTTACAGTCTCTACAAACAGCATTTGTAGCCACACCAAGATTTGTGAGTAAAACTACTATTAATTTGACTGATTCCATCAATGGTATTAATATCACTGACTGGACTTTAGATAGATTAGTGCGAGTTTATTTGTTAACAAAACTTGATAGTTCTGTTAAAGAAGATTATACAAAAATCCTTGATACATTATTTGAAATTGCCGAAAATAACGAAACTGTCGCATTAATATCTGCACTTTCATTTTTTGATTATCCCGAATATTGGCTTTTGCGTGCAACCGACTCGGTGAGATCAAATATTGGTTTAATTTTCGATGCAATTGCCTTTCAAAATCCTTATCCAATGCAGTATTTTTCTGAATTAGCGTGGAATCAATTAATTTTGAAATGTATTTTCAATGACAAACCTATTCATCGTATTCAAGGCTTAAACGAACGAGCGAATCAAGCCCTTGCCAACTCAATTTCGGACTTTGCCCACGAACGATGGGCTGCTGGTCGAAGTGTTCCTGCTCAAGCATGGCGTTTGGTAAGTAAGTTTATGAATGAAACAATTTTAAGTGATATTTGTACCTTATTTGTCTCTCAAAATCAAAATGACAAAATCGCATCATCTTTAGTTTGCATCGAAACTGATTTTGTTTTTGCCAAAGAAGAATTCAAAAAATATCCTGAACTTAATAGTAAAAGTCTTAGCTGGCAAATGCTAGAAATTTAAAATAATGGAGTATTAAACATAGAATTGAAAAATAAAATGTGTCAAAAACATTCCGAAATTACACAAAATCCTTCTCACTTTGAAGGTGAAGCCGAAAAACTTGAATTGTCTAAAACAGAACAGACAAATTACACAGATTACATCAAAGATATGAAATTCTTTGACCCACATATTCACATGACTTCTCGTACTACCGACGATTATACAGCAATGGTCGATGCCGGTGTTGTAGCAATTATTGAACCTGCTTTTTGGTTGGGTCAACCTCGCACTGGTTTGGCTTCATTCAAAGATTATTATAGCAGTTTGGTTGGTTGGGAGCGATTTAGGTCTTTGCAGTTTGGTATCAAACATTATTGCACGATTGGATTAAATTCACGAGAAGCCAATAATGAGGCTTTAGCAGAGCAGGTAATGGAGATTTTACCTTTATTTTTATATAAAGAGGGCGTCGTGGGCGTAGGAGAAATTGGTTTTGACGACCAAACTGCTGCCGAAGAAAAGTATTATCGTCTTCAACTCGAATTGTCAAAAGAAGCAGGTTTGCCCGTACAAGTTCACACACCACATCGTGATAAAAAGAAAGGAACTGAGCTAAGTATGTCGATTGCTTTGGAACATGGAATTGATCCAAGTATGGTAATTATCGACCATAATAATGAAGAAACCGTAGAAAGTGTGCTTGAAAAAGGTTTTTGGGCGGCATTCACGATCTATCCTTTTACAAAAATGGGCAACGAACGCATGGTCGAAATCGTGAAAAAATATGGTGCAGAAAGAATAATGGTGAATTCGGCGGCAGATTGGGGAATTAGCGACCCCTTGGCAGTTCCGAAAACAGCTGCTTTGATGAAAATTAGAGGTATTTCTGATAAAGATATTAAATTAGTTACTTATCAAAATGCTATTGACGCTTTTGCCCAAAGTGGACAAATTAATGTAGCTGATTTTGAGGCCCCGCAAATAATTGACCAAAGTTTAAAATTTAATGGAAATACCGTTTTGCGAGGCGGACAAATTCCAAGAGTTGATAAAAATTCAATTATTATTAGTTAGTCAACCCTCAATTGGCGACAATCAACAGTATTTTAAACACCTAATATTAAGATATTTAGATAACAATTTTAGAGCATTGAAGATAAAAACATATTTACAATTAACTCGACCAGCCAATATCATCACTGCAATTGCTGATATTTTGGCAGGAGTATCCATTGCGAGTTTTTCTTTGTCGATAATAAATATTAGTCCGTTAAACATCACTTTTTTATGTATATCAACGATTGGTTTATACGGTGGTGGAATTATTTTTAATGATATTTTTGATTTAGAATTAGACAAAATTGAGCGTCCAGAAAGAGTAATTCCTAGCGGATTAGTCAGTAAAAACAATGCTATTATTTTTGGTGTTTTGTTATTTGCTTTAGGAATATTTTCCGCAATGGCGAATAGCTTAATTAGTAGCATAATTGCCTTATCAATAGCCATTTGTGCATTAATTTATAATAAATTCGGCAAGCATCATTCTTTTTTTGGACCAATCAACATGGGCCTTTGTAGAGGTGGAAATTTAATTTTGGGAATGAGTATTATCGAAAATGCCATTACGCATTGGTGGTGGTTGGGTTTTTTGCCAATTTGCTACATTGCAGCTATTACGATGATTAGTCGAGGCGAAGTTCATGGTGGGAATAAAAATACGCTTTATTTTGCGGCATTTCTTTACATTTTTGTGAGTAGTTGCCAGTTATTAATTGCCTTCCAGTTCAAAAATTTATTAATTACGACTATATTTGTAGCTTTACACATTTTCTGGATTTTTAAACCATTAATCACAGCAATTAAAAACCCAATTGGTCCAAATATTGGCAAAGCAGTTAAAGCTGGAGTGTTATCGCTCATCGTTATGGATGCCGCTTGGGTAAGCGTTTCGGGCAATATTATTGTGGCTATGGCAGTTTTATGTTTGTTGCCTATTTCGATAAAACTGGCAAAGATTTTTGCCGTAACTTAACATTACAACAAACCGACAATATTATATATATATTAGATTTAACTCTTAAATGAACCTTATTAAACAAGCTTTTCAAGTACCATATTCATTCAATATCGTTTTCACAAAAGACCTTTTTTTGACTGATAATCAAGAGTTTACTAATTTTATTAACAACTTTGGAGATTCTCGTTTTCATAAGAAAATCTTGTTTCTGATTGATGAAGGAGTTGCCAACAATCACCCTTTGCTTGTTCAATCAATCAAGGCATACTTTAGTAATATCACGAATATTACTTTAGTTGACGAAATCTTGGTGATGCCCGGTGGAGAATTTGTAAAAAATGACCCAACTTATTTAGACCAAACACTTTTGGCTATCAATAAATACGGTATCGACCGTCATTCATTTGTGACGGCAATTGGTGGTGGTGCATTTTTGGATATGGTTGGTTACGCTTCTTGTATCGCTCATCGTGGCGTAAAACACATCAGAATTCCGACTACTGTTCTTTCACAAAATGACTCTGGTGTTGGTGTTAAAAATGGCGTAAATTTTTTAGGAAAAAAGAATTTTTTAGGTACTTTTTCTCCTCCTGTAGCAGTATTCAATGATTCAAATTTTCTAACAACACTTTCAGACCGAGATTGGCGTTCGGGTATTTCTGAAGCTATAAAAGTGGCATTAATTAAAGATTTGCCATTTTTTGAGTGGCTCGAAATAAATGCAAAAGCAATGGCTGAACGAAATATGACGATCATGAATGAACAAATTTTTCGTTCAGCGGCTCTGCATACCTACCATATTTCGAGCGGCGACCCCTTTGAAATGGGTTCAGCTCGGCCTTTAGATTTTGGTCATTGGGCAGCTCATAAATTGGAATACTTGACAAATTTTGAGATTCGACACGGCGAAGCCGTTGCCATCGGCATTGCACTTGACTCAATTTATTCGCAGCTTTTGGGCCTTATTTCGCAAGAAGAAGTAAATCGAATTATTGCGTTACTCAAAAATCTTGGATTTACCCTTTACCACAAATCGCTTAGCGAGAATAACAAATTGAATCTTTGGGAAGGTTTGAACGAATTTAGAGAGCATTTAGGTGGACAATTGACCATTACAATTTTAGAACGATTGGGCAAAGGCAAAGAAATCCACGAAGTTGATTTTGAACTTATGAAACTCGCTGTTGACGAATTAAAGGCTACGATTAAATAATCTTTTTTGATGTCATAATTAAAAATAAAAAGAAGTTAAATAGTTGAAAATAAACTAATATTGTATGTTATTTGCTACTCATAATAATAAATAAAAAATCCATGCGGATATTAAGAATTTTGCTTGGTAAAGATTGGATAAAGCAAGATTATCGTATAGAAATAAAAATCCGGTGAAGCATTTTATTTAGCTGGATATAGTATAGAACTGATGTTAAAGGCAAAAATCTGCAAGAATTGAGGGATTCCTAATTTATTTGACTTTGATGAAAAGAAAATTGGTGCTGATATTACTAAAATTAGAGAGATTGAAAAAACGCATAAATTAAGAATATTACAGATTTTAAGTGGTTTGTAAAATAAATTTGATAGTGAAAAAGATAGTAATAAAAACTAATTCATAGCAAATTCACTTTTATTTGAATTATGGTCAGAACGAGTTAGATATTTTCCAATCGGTTTTAATAAAAAAATGAAGTGAAATACTTAATTCTTTTATTAAAACATAAAAAAGGACTACTAAAATGGATGTAGCAAAATTAGAATTTAAGCTTGATAAAGATTTCAAGGCAGAATGCTAAAAACAAGGCTATCCATTAATAGATGTTTGTTTAGAAGAAGCATATTCTGGAGATACTGCAACATTATATATTGTTAATATCGTAGCTGATTGGGCAAAAAATATAAATTGCT
>JANNWE010000656.1:0-2958 GCA_031414675.1 Cytophagaceae bacterium | reverse complement strand
GTGGCTGGCATATTTAGCATATCTATTACCATCGGAGCAATTGCCTTTACACGAGCATCATCAATTGCAGCAGAAAGCCAAGTGGTCCAACCACGCTTTGAAGCCCCAGATATCACGAAATTATTCACCTGTTTGCCAGTTTTTAATTTTGAAAAATCTTGCACAGCATCCATTGCTTTTACGGCAGACTTTACCATAGGAAATAGCAAGGGCCAAGAATAATCTTTGTCTTGTTTAAATTGGTGCAGGGTGTGAGATATCAATGCGTCTTCGGTTAAATCTCCATATAATGGTTGGTTAGGTGCTTGTTTTAAAAGTGTCACAATCGCGTTATTTTTTGTAGCTAATTCAGCCAATGGTTGCCAAAGACCATCAGATTTGCTCCAATTGGGTTGTTCTTCTTTATTTGAACCTCCTGTAATAAATAGTAAGGCTCCGTCGTATTTAATGCTTTTTGGTACTATAACTGTAAGTTGATGCCTCCAAGTATATTCCCTCCATTTTTGAGAAGTCAATAGCAAGTTATATAATTTGACACCGTCTATTTCCAATGAGTCTTTTAATTCCCAACTAAAGGTTTTGTCTCCGTTTTGGATATAGCTTTTTAAAGCGGATTCTGGAGTAATTATTGGATTAAGTGCTTGTGAATTTGCAGAAATGCTTACTAAAAATAGGAAAAGGCTTAAAAGTTTTCTCATTGGACAAAAGGTTAAATATATAATGCTTTAAAAGTACAAAAATATTGATTTATTCATGTCTTATGGTATTAATTTTTTTATCTTAGTATTTCTCCAAATTTCGCAAAGCTCTTGTATTATGAATATTATCGAATTTCTCTTTAATTTGAGTTCTTTTTGGAACAAATACTTTCTATATTTTTTAAAATTTATTTTTGGATATTTAAAATTCTTAGCCTAATTGAAGATAAGATGGGGAGTTTTATGATTCCTTTTTAAACAAATTACTAAATGAAAAGACGTACATTTTTGAACAAAAGTCTTGCAGTTGGAGCAATCCCAATTTTGGAATTAAAGCCTATAAAAAAACTAAAATCTATTCATTTAAGTGATGTTTGGAATACAAAGATTAAAATTGAAGGCATTCAAAAACCTCTTAAGATATTACAGATTAGTGATACACACATTAGTCTTCATGAAGATACCGGAACCAAATATCTAGAATTTAGCGAAAGAATGGGGAAGGCCTATCAAAACATAAAGCATTATAAAACAGGGGAAGAAAGCTCTCCTGCAAAATGTTTTAAGGATTTAATGAAATTAGCAGTTTCAGAAAAAGTAGATATTTTGGCATTAAGAGGTGATCTTGTAAACTATCCTTCTGAAAAAGACGTGGCTTTTGTTTTAGACGAAGTAAAAGCAACTGGAATTCCACACATCTATGCAGCAGGAAACCATGATTGGCACTATGAAGGTTTGAAAGGCTCGGCAAATTCTTTAAGGGATGAATGGTGCAAAAGTATTTTAAAGCCTTTATATTCTGGCGATATTTATGCTTCCTCGACCATCTTTAATGGGATAAACTGTGTAATGATAGATAACTCTACGTATCAGGTTAATGAACAGCAACTTAATTTTTTTATTCATCAAACTAAAAAGCCAGAGCCCGTAGTTTTGTTTGTTCATATTCCCATTTTTGTGCCTGGAATGAAAATGTGTTGTGGACATCCTGAATGGGGTGCCGCCAATGATAAAAATTATAAATTGGAAAGGAGGGAGCCTTGGGCCAAAGAAGGAAACTCAAAATCAACTTTAGACTTTCTTCAAAAAGTTTATAATGCTCCAAATTTGATAGGTGTATTCTGCGGCCATATTCATAGATATGAAACTTCTACTTATAAAAATATGACGCAATATGCAGCAATGCCGGGATTGAATGGACAATATAGACTAATTGAATTGGATTCTCTTTAAGCATAAAATATGTTAATCTAATTTTTTGTTTCCTATTAATTTATTGCTGTCTCTGAACAAAATCCAAGCCTATCATTTATTCAACATTGATATTCCCCCTTCAAGAAAAACAATTTCATGCTAGTAGTTTGGCGCAATTGCCCAATGGCGATAAATTAGTGGCTATTGTAATAAAGAAGAATGGCATTCTTATGGCTTATTTATGAGTTAGCGGCATGAACCTGTATGGGTATAAAAAAGTGAATCATCGAACTATGTTGAATCTTAGACAAGGGAGACTCAAACGGAGGCCACATATTATGAATCTTTGTCTTTTTTGATTGAATTCACGTTTGATAAATTGCCTTTTTAATTTATCATTTATAACAAGAGGTCGGGCCTCCCATTTTCTTTTGAACCTTGCTGTTACACAAAGTTTCACAAAGGGTCCACAAAGTTTCACAAAGCTCCTATTTTATGATTCTTTGTCTTTTTTCTTTCTATTAGCTCTTTATGTAATTGATAATTTTGTTTGTTTTATGGGTAAATTCTACTGTTAAACTTGATTAGTTTTAGCAATTATCAAGCTCCAATACAATTAATTTGGGTAGCCCAAAAATATCCAATTGCCCCAGCTACTAGCAAAAGCAAACCATAAAATGGCCAGACTGACTTAGACTGAATTTGATAAATAATTTCAAGTTTGTCAACAGGACTTTCCATATCATAAACATTAAAGGCATCTATTTTACCTTCTTTATATTTCTGTTTTAATAGATTGTATTGCTGGCGATAAAAAGTCTCTAAAGCTAAATAATACATATCTAGATACATAAGTGGTAATATGGGCAAAACCAATACAAACCATGGCAAAACCAAGGTTTTAGAGCTAAAAACCAACAAAGCCGATACAATGCTAATGCACCATGTTTTTACGTTTCTGCTGTTTTCTGTCATTCGCTTAATAAGCTCCTGATATAGGCTCATTTGATGGTGTAGGGCTGTTTGTAGGTTATTATCCATTCTTGTTTTCGTTAATTATTTTTTC
>JANNWE010000655.1:0-6692 GCA_031414675.1 Cytophagaceae bacterium | reverse complement strand
TTTTGAAATTGCTTGGCTATAAATTCCGCAAGAATTTTATAAAAATAAGAAGCTATTCCACAAAAAAAACCTATCAAGGTGCAATAGAGTAGGGTAAGACCATTAGCTTCCGGCAAAATATTAACCATATACTCGGTGTGTTTAACACCTAGAAATAAACAAAAATAATGAGCCAAGTAAGCGGAAGAAACTATGACGGGAATAAATTGAATTTTTATTTTATTAAAAAAGAAAATTTCTAAAGCAAAAATAGCCCCAGCAAATGGGGTTCCAAAAACAGAACCAAAACCCGCGCTAACAGCTGCAAGTAATAACAAGCTTCTGTCTTGAATGGTCAATTTAAAAACTTTGGAAAGTTGATCAGAAATAGAAGCGCTTATCTGAAGAGCTGTTCCTTCTCTTCCCGCCGATCCTCCAACTAAATGCGTTAGGAGGGTTGAGAATAGAACCATAGGAGCCATTTTGTATGAAATGGTCTGTTTTGGCTCATAAATTTCTTCTATTAATTTGTTGTTTCCTTTAGCTTCCTCTGTTCCAAAATAATAATAAGCTAAACCAATACCAAAACCAGAAACAGGCAGCAAATAAATAAAGAATGGATGTGAAATTCTAGCATTTGTGGTGATATCCAGTAGATTTAAAAAAATAAAAGAGCCTAAGCCACCAATTAATCCAATGATCAAAGTGATTAAAAACCATTTAGCTGTATTTTTCCATATCATGGGAAACAGTATTTTAGAACTCAAATAAACAACTTTGAAACATCTTTCATACTTTTTAATTTTATATCTGCGATTTCGTATTCATGATTTTCATAAAACTGAAAATCAGGCACAGCCACCACTTTGGCTCCTGAGGCCTTTGCACCTTTTACACCATTTATTGAATCTTCAAAGATAATGCACTTTCCAATAGGTACATTCATATTTTTTGCAACAGTAAGATACACCGCTGGATCAGGCTTATTGTTTAATTCTAGGGTGCCTGAATGATAAAAATCAAAATAGTCAGAAATTTCCAAATTGCTAATTGCAATTTCAATCAAATCCAAGGGAGATGCAGATGCTAATCCGATTTTAAAATTATTAGTTTTAAAATAGACCAAACTATCTAAAATGCCTGGCATGAGCCTTGCCTGAGATGCCATTAAATTCCTTATTTCTAGAAACAATTCTTGTTCGATTTGAAATAGGGTTTTCCCCTTCCAAGGTTTAAGTGAATACCAATATTCAATAACTTCACGAGTAGGTATTCCAATAGTTTTTAAACAATCTTCAGTATTTAGCTCTAAACCAACAGTTTTAAAAACATTTTTTTCTGCAATATGCCAAAGCGGCTCTGAATCTATCAAAAGACCATCCATGTCATAAATAACCGCCAATGAATCTTTAATCAAATTAGCTAACATATTTTTAAGCTAAAACCTCAGCATTACTTTGTTTTTCGTATAGTTCGCGATAGGGGCCAGGCCTATTTATTAAGTCCTGATGACTTCCTTGGTCAATGATTCTTCCTTGATCCAAAACAATTATTTTATCAGCCAAACGTGCATTGGAAACTCTATGGGAGATTAAAATAGTAGTTTTATTAACCATAATTTTTTTGAGGTTATTTAAAATTACGTTCTCTGTGTTGGTATCTACAGCCGACAAACAATCGTCTAAAATAAGTATTTTGGGTTCCTTTATTATTGCTCTAGCTATAGATACACGTTGTTTTTGACCGCCAGAAAGTGTAATGCCTCTCTCCCCAACAATGGTTTGAAAACCTAATTCGAAATTGGAAACATTTTCAAATAAATCTGCATTTTTAGCTGCAGTTTCCATTTGCTCATGGTCCATAGAATTGTTGCCAAACAAAATATTGTTTTCTATAGTATCTGAAAAAAGAAAAACGTCCTGTGGAACATAAGCAAGCTGCGAGCGAAGAAAAGGTATATTAAAATCTACAATATTATGATTATCAAAAACAATATTCCCTGAATCTGCATCATACATCCTTAAAAGTAAATTAGCAATCGTACTTTTGCCAGAACCAGTAGTGCCAATAATAGCCAAAGATTGCCCTGGTAAAACTTCGAAACTAATATTCTTTAGAGCTTCAATTCCCGTATCTTCATATTTGAAATCAACATTTTTAAAAGTTATTTTTCCTTCTATTTCGGTTTTTAGATTTTTTTTTGATACGATTTCATTTTTGGTAAATAAAAATTCATTGATACGCTTTTGTGATGCTGCCGCTCTTTGAATTTGGCTGGTTGTCCACCCCAAAGCGGTTAAAGGCCACGTCAACATAAATACGTACATAATAAACTCGGTTATATTTCCTGGAGTTAATCTTCCTGCAATAATTTCTTGACCACCAACATAAACACAAATAACTGTGCTTAAACCAATTAGAAACATAATGGCAGGCGAGAACAAAGCATCCACTTTTGTGAGTTCCATAGATTTGGATTTATAGTATTCACTTTCTTTCGAAAAATTACTTATAAATTCACTCTCTTTGGCAAAAGACTTAATTACTCTAATTCCCGAAAAGGCTTCTTGAACAAAAGATGAAAGATTGGAAAGGCTTTTTTGAATTTGTTCTGAACGCTTGTTTACAAGGCTACTAACAAAAAAAATACTTATAGATAAGATAGGCATAGGTAATAATACAAACCAAGTTAACCGAGCATTAACTGAAAACATATAACTTAATACTAAAAAAACTAATATTACCATATTAAGAAGATACATTATGGATGGTCCAATATACATTCTTACTTTATTGACATCTTCTGAAATTCTCGCCATTAAATCACCCGTGCTATTTTTTTTATAAAATGACATCGGTAAAGTTTGGTAATGGGAATAAATTTCATTTTTTAAATCGTATTCAATATGCCGTGACATCACGATAAGTGTTTGTCTAACCGCAAAAAGAAAAATACCCTTTAAAATTGCCATGGACAATATTAATAGTCCAAATACAGCGATACTAAAAGTGAAAACACCGTATATATGGGACTGCAAAGAAGAAGATTCAAATAAAAAGTATAAATCAATGTTCGATTTTACCATTTCTAAAGCATGGCGAACTACTTGTGCTGGAATAATTCCAAAAAGATTGGAGATTAAAGTGAAAATTATTCCTAAAATTAGATAATGTTTATACTTAAAAAAATACTTATTTAAATAGGCCAGGTGTTTCATGCAAAAGCTTTCATTCTTTCTAATACGGTTTTATAATAAGCTTCATATTGTGGTACTATAGCATTTAAATCAAACTCTTTAGCTCTTTTTAAGGCGTTGGCCTTAAAAATCGGAAGGTTTTCATCTTGTAAAACAAAAACTGCATTTTTTACCATGTCGGCTACATCTCCAACATTACTTAAAAAGCCTGTTTCTCCATGAATGTTTAATTCAGCTAAACCACCGGTATTACTTGAAATGACAGGTACTTCGCAAGCCATTGCTTCTAAAGCTGCCAAACCGAAACTTTCTTTTTCTGAAGGCATAAAAAATAAATCCGCAACTGAAAGTACTTCTTCAATTGCCTCTAATTTTCCTATGAACCTAATGTCACTCTCTAAATTTAAGTCTCGGGTAAGTTGCTCCAGATTTTGACGTTCTTGCCCATCTCCGACTAATAAAAGCTTGCTAGGAACTTGCAATTTGATTTTTGCAAATGCTCTTATTATATCATCAATTCTTTTAACTTTCCTAAAATTTGATGCGTGAACAATCAATTTTTCACCATCAGGACAAATAAATCGTTTAAAATGATCTTTTTCCTGCTTATTAAATCGTTCTAAATCAACAAAATTGTAAATTACCTCAATTTCTGTATTTATTTGAAAAGTGTCTAAGGTTTCTTTTCTTAAATCTCCAGAAACCGCTGTAACTCCATCAGAGTTGTTTATACTAAAAGTGACAACAGGTTTTAAAGAAGGATCTTTTCCTACAACCGAAATGTCTGTTCCATGCAGAGTAGTTACTATAGGAATATTTAAGCCTTCTGATTGAAGAATTTGTTTGGCTAAAAAAGCTGAAGTGGCATGAGGAATCGCATAATGAACATGAAGAAGATCTAATTTTGCAAATTTTACGACATCTACCATTTTACCTGCCAAAGCAGACTCATATGGAGGATATTGAAATAAAGGATAAGAAGAAATATTTACTTCATGATAAAAAATATTTTCATTAAAAAAATCCAGACGAATAGGTTGTGAATAGGTAATAAAATGTACTTCATGTCCTTTCTTTGCCAAACCTTTGCCGAGTTCAGTTGCTACCACTCCACTGCCTCCAAAAGTTGGATAGCAAACTATTCCTATTTTCATTAATTTTTATTAAAGAATATACCTATTATTTCGTCAGAAATAAATTATAAAATTAATTGATTTCTAATACTGTAAACATAACATAAAAACTAGATTAAATAATTCCAAAACAAAGTAACCTTGGCCGCTTTAAAAAAAAAATTTATACTATTTCTAATAAATCATATCAACAACCTTGTTGAAATACCGCTTTTCTAAAAATGGTTTGTTATTTTAATTTTCTTTCTAGGTGGTTTTTATAGTATTTTTTTCTATTTTTGATGAACTTAAATTCTAATATATTATCTTATTATTTTTAAAACTTATTCGTTGGAACAATCTGGTTATTTTGATTCTTACTCAATTATTAGTAAGAAAATTTATAATTGGTTTACCTTTTTATGACCTAGTTTCGATTTCTGTGGAATGGAGGTTTTATGTATTGACCTTTTCAACTGTTTTAATTGCTGCGGCTGGTTATATTATCAATGATTATTTCGACATAAAGATTGATTTAATAAATAAACCAAAAAAAGTGTATGTTGGAAGGATAATAAAAAGAAGATATGCTCTGTTAACTCATCAATTATTAAGTGGGTTTGCTATAGTATTAGGTTTTTTTTTAGGTTTAAAAATCCTAATTGTCAAAATTGTTGCGGTTGTTTTACTTTGGTTTTATGCTTCTATTTTTAAAAAGAAAGCATTTTTAGGAAATTTAATCGTATCTTTTCTCACAGCTTTGGCAATATTTGAAATTGATTTGGTTTATAATCAAAATTCTAAATTACTGTATATATATGCTATTTTTGCGTTTTTTATTAATCTAATTCGGGAAATCATTAAAGATATTGAAGATATTCGAGGTGATAAAATGCACGGGGCCGTAACCCTACCTATAAAGATAGGAATCCGAAAAACTAAATTAGTTATTTACGGATTATTCACAATTTTGGCTTCCTTAGTTCTAAAATTAAGTATTGGGATAGGAAATCCAAAACTTTGGTTTGTTTTTTCAATTTTGGGCTTTTTAGTTAGCATTTTTATTTACAAATTGATTTTTTCTGATAGAAAAAAACATTTTCAAGAATTGAGTAAACTTTGTAAACTCATAATGATTTTAGGTATTTTAAGTATGATAGTTTTATAATTCTAATTTAATGATAAGAATTGCAATTTTTGCTTCAGGTTCAGGTTCCAATGCTGAAAATATAATTAACTATTTTGAAGATAATGATGAAATTAGTGTTACTCTTTTGCTAACAAATAATTCTGAGGCAGGAATAATAAAAAGGGCAAAAAAATTAAATATACCAATTTTGATTTTCACAAAGAAAAATTTTAATGAAAGCACTCAAATTATTGATATACTAATTAACCAAAAGATTGATTGGATTATTCTTGCTGGTTTTTTATGGCTTGTTCCTTCACCTATGATTTCAGCTTTCCCAAATAAAATTATCAATATTCACCCTGCTTTGCTACCAAAATATGGAGGAAAAGGAATGTGGGGTCATTTTGTTCACGAAGCAGTAGTTTCAAACAAAGAAATTGAATCCGGAATTACCATTCATTTGGTTAATGAAAAATACGATGAAGGGGAGATTTTGTTTCAAGCTAAATGTGATATTTTAGAAACAGATACAGCTTTGGAAGTGGCCAATAAAATTCATGAATTAGAACAACAATATTTTCCTGTTATCATTGAAAAAAGAATTTTTAATTGAAATTATTTCTTTGAAAAAAAACGATTATCTAAAGAAAACTTACCCGGGCCTGTAAGGAAAATAGCTGTATAAATTATTAAAAATAATAGGGCATGTTCTTTGTCGCCAATTGGATCGGATTTATGCACAATAAAAGCAATAATTGTCATGGTAGTTCCTAAAACAAACAAAGCAGGTCGTGTAAATAGTCCGATAATTACTAATATAGAACAAAAAAATTCCGCAAAAACTGCTAAAAATAAGGAATTTGGTTCTCCTAAACCTATTGGATCTGCAAATGACCAATCTCCGGAGAACATTTTCATAAATTTATCATAGCCGTGGGTTAACATGAAAAAAGAAGAAAATACTCTTAAAAATAATACTGAAAAGTCTATTGATACAGGGATGTTGGATCTTTTCCTTATCATATAAAAACTATTTTATTTCTTCATAGTCAATATATTGACCGTCATCATTCTTGATTCGATCGTCTTTCTTTTTGGAATATTCTACTTTTATTTCGCCTTCAGGCCTAATAGGAGCCGATTGCTGTGTATATTTTTTTTGCTCTTTTACAATTTGTCGTCCTACAATTAACCAAAAGAGAAATCTTCGGAGAGGGGCCACAAAAACCAATAAAAGAAGGATAAGAAAAATGAATTTAAACATTTTAAAAA
>JANNWE010000654.1:0-6937 GCA_031414675.1 Cytophagaceae bacterium | reverse complement strand
TGTTATTGCCGGTATTGGATCTATAGTATGCATGCTTGTTTTATTGAAATACTGGAAACCTAAAACAATTTGGCGTTTTGCTAATGAACCAGAACCAACTTTAAATACCAACATCAACTACTCGGTAGGTGAGATTATTAGGGCATGGACACCTTTTATAGTTTTAACCATAATTATTATTGCTTGGGGAATAAAACCGATAAAGGATGTTTTAAATGGACTTGGAGCTTCTCAATTTGAGTTTCCTGGATTACATAATATGATTATTGATCAAAACGGAAAAGAAATAGCACATCTATTTAAATTCAATTATTTGTCGGCATCGGGTACAGCAATTCTAGTTACAGCTTTAATCTCAATTCCAATAATTGGTTTAAAGTTTAAAGAAGCAGGCAAAATATTTTTGGAAACTTTAGGTCAACTTAAATTTCCTATTATTACAATTTCTGCTGTTTTGGGCTTTGCCTATATTGTAAATGACTCAGGAATAACCATTTCTATGGCGATAGCTTTAGCAACAACGGGTGTAGTTTTCCCTTTTTTTGCTCCAATTCTTGGATGGTTGGGGGTATTTATTACCGGATCAGATACTTCAGCCAATGCATTATTTGGCAAATTGCAAGCCTCAACGGCAACCTCAATAGGGGTGGATCCAGTTATTACTGTTGCGGCTAATGTTTCTGGCGGTGTTGTAGGCAAAATGATTTCACCACAATCAATTGCTGTAGCGGCAGCGGCAGGAAATCTGGTTGGCAAGGAGTCTGAATTGTTCAGATTTACTGTAAAACATAGTTTTATTATGCTATTTTTTGTCTGCTTAATTGTGATAGCTCAAGCTTATATTTTCAAGTGGGTCATTCCCAAATATGAAATGATCGTAGATAATACAGCAACCCTAATTCCTGATTTTACCAAAGGTTATATTTTTCTAGCAGTTTTAGGCTTAATCCTATTAGGATTATATACAATGCTACTATTTTTAGAAAAAAATGACAAGAAAGGAGTTAAAGCATAGCTCCTTATATTTATCATTTGTTTAAATTCGAATTTTTACATCAACTCGTCCAAAGCACCAACCAGCATATTTACATGGTTTTTAGTTGCACTTTCTCCCATAATACCAACTCTCCATAATTTGCCTGCAAAAGCTCCTAAGCCGCCGCCCACTTCGATATTGTATTGATTTAACAATTTATTTCGAAGGGTCAATTCATCGTATCCATCAGGTAGAAAAACGGAATTTAAGTTAGGCAAGCGGTACTTTTCTTCAACCAAGAAGCGGAAACCACGTTTTTCTAATTGCATTCTTAAATATTGGTGAACCTCCTGATGGCGAGCCCATCTAGCTTCAAGGCCCTCTTCCAAAACAATATTTAAGGCTTCCTGCAAGGCATAAACGGAAGAAATTGGGGCGGTATGATGATAAGCACGTTTGGCTCCAGCCCAATAATTTTTCACCATTGTCAAATCCAAAAACCAAGATTGAACTTTAGTTTTACGGTTGTCCAAAACTTTTACGGCAGCTTCTGAAAAACTAATTGGCGACAAGCCTGGAGGTGCTGAAAGGCACTTTTGCGTGCCAGTGTAAATTGCATCTATTTTCCATTCATCCACTTTTAGCGGCATTCCACAATAGGAAGTTACGGCATCAACTACCAATAAAGCACCGGCTTCATGAACCAAATCGCTAATTTCTTTTAAAGGTTGCAATGCCCCAGTTGAAGTTTCAGCATGTACTATGGCCACTAATTTGGCTTTTGGGCAGTTTAATAATGCCTTTTTTATTTGATCTGGCTCGGTAACTTTGCCCCATTCGGTATCTACTCTTGATACTTTTGCCCCGCATCTTTCGGCTATGTCAACCATTCTTCCACCAAAAATGCCATTAGTTACTATAATACATTCATCGTCTGGCTCTAATAAATTTACTAAACAGGTTTCCATTCCGGCACTTCCTGGTGCAGAAACTACAAATGTGAGGGCATTTTCTGTTAAAAATGTTTGTTGAACCATACTTTTTATTTGGTCCATCATTTCAACAAAAAGAGGATCTAAATGCCCAATTAATGGGCTAGCCATAGCTCTAAGCACACGTGGGTGTGCGTCTGACGGGCCAGGACCCATTAAAACTCTATTTGGAGGGTTAAAATTATAGGTCATATTTTTTTATATAATTGATTTTTAAAAAATTCATTTTTTGAACAATAGATTTCAAATTACGTTACTTCATCCAATAACTTCAAAATGGATTGATAGTTTTTTCCAACTGCATCGGAAAGAGCCATTTCACATGTTTTAGAAGAGGAATAATAGCCATCATATTCGCTTAGCTTCACTTCGTTTGCTTCAATTTTTGTTGCTGATTTGGTGAGTTCCGGATAGAAAAAACCTTTATCTCCACTCATGCCACAGCATCCAGCAAAGGCTGGAATATCAGCCTGTTTAGCACATGTTTTTCCAATCAATTGCAATTTAGAAAGGCTACCCATTTTATGAACTGAGCAAACTGGGTGAAAAACAATTTTATCTTTTTGTTTTGAAATAGTTAAGTTAGGCAAAAGCTTGTCGGCAGCAAAATCTATGATATCAATAAATGTCATTTTATCGAAAAAAGATTTATTTTCTTCTGATAATGTATATCTACTAGTTTTCAAAGTTTGGGTGCAGCTTGTTACATCCATTACTATCGGGTATTTACCCTGTTCAGAATCTACCCAAAGCTTTTCAATGGTTTGGTTGCTGGTAAAATTAAAAGCATCAGTATAACCTTTCGAAGAAAATATTTGTCCGCAGCATGAAGAATTAGAATTTCTTGAGGTAATCATTTTGATATTTGCTTTTAGACATAGTCTTTCAAAGGTATTGAAAATATCGCCTCCCATTATTCTATTGATACATGAACTAAAATATATAATTTTTTCTTGGCCATCATTGTATTCCTCATTTAAAATCGTATTCTCTCCATAAGTTATAGGATGTTTTGATGGTTTATCTATTCGATTGCTCCATAAAGGAAGGTTAGGAATCACACTTTTTATATTTTTGGTAAAATTTTTCATGAAATTTTCTCCAAAAATACCATTTGCATTTCGTCCAATTATTAATCCCAAATGGGTAATATTTTCTGCAAAAGCAAAGTTTTTGGCAATTTTCAAAGCCATTTTATTTTGAAATGCAGAATGGTTTTCTCGACGTAACCTTTTCACTAAATCACCCGTATTGATATCGACAGGGCAATTGTTGGCACACATACCATCTACAGCACAAGTTGCGAGGCCATCAAAAGCAAAGTCTTTCAGAAGCGCATCTCTAGTTATTTTATCTCCAGCTTCATCCAATCGTTTTATCGCACGACGGACGCCAATTCGACGGCGAGGGGTAAGAGTAACATCCCTACTAGGGCAGCTTTGTTCACAAAAGCCGCATTCAATACATTTATCTACCTCTTCTTCTACTATAGGCATTACTTTTAGGTTGTGCACATGTGTTAATTTGTCTTCTGTAATTATAATACCAGGATTTAACAGATTTGTAGGGTCAATAAGATTTTTAAGCTTTTTCATTATTTGATATGCCTCTGTTCCCCATTCGGTTTCAATATAAGCAGACACCGCTCTACCCGAGCTATGCTCAGCCTTTAAAGCACCATCATATTTATTAAGCACCAAATCAAATAATTCGTCATTGAATTTTTCGTAACGATCAATATCAATTTGAGTGGCATAAGATTGTGAAATGACAAAGTGCAAATTACCATCTTTGGCATGGCCGAAAATGATACCGTTCTCATAGTTATATTTTTCGAAAAGCTTTTGCACATCTACCACCGCTTCGCCCAATCGTTCCACGGGAAAGGTAAAATCTTCCATTAAAGCGGATGTACCTTTTGCACGCATTCCTGCTACCGATGGATACATTCCTTTGCGAATTTTCCACATGATTGCTTGTTCAGTTGGGTTTTGTGTAAAAACAGGCTCAATGATAAGTGGTAATTTTTCAAAAGTTGTTTTTGCATTTTCGTATTTTTCTAAAAGCTTATCTAGGGTTGTTTCTTGAAATTCGCATAAAATTGATGAGGCACTTTCTGATAATTCTTTTAAAAAGGGGGGAACACCCGGCATGTTCTCTACTGAACGTAAAGATGCCCTATCCATAAATTCCAAAGCAGCGGCACCTGTTTTTATTAAATCAGCTATTGCATTACAGGCTATTTCTGGGCTTTCGAAATAGAGCATGGCTGTCATTTTAAAGGGTAGGTCGGGTACGGTGTTCATAACAGCTTCCGCAATAAATGCCAAAGTACCTTCACCGCCAATAATTAAATGTGCCAAAATATCTAATGGATGCTCATAATCCACAAAGGCATTCATACCATAGCCTACGGTATTTTTTTGTTTGTATTTTTTACGGATTTTAGCAACTAATGCTGTGTTTTCTAAGACTTCGCTTCGTAATTTTTTTAGGCCTTTGAAAATTTCTGTGGCTTCATTTTCGAATCGAATATAATCTTCTGGCTTTTCGGTATTGAAAATTTGTCCATTTGGCAATATGAAAGTGATGTATTTGAGGGTATGATAGGCATTTTGTACTACCCCACAGCACATACCTGATGAGTTATTGGATAAAATTCCGCCCATCATGCAAGCATTGATTGAGGCAGGGTCAGGGCCAATCTTGCGACCATATTTTTTTAAAGCAACATTTACATTTGCCCCTATCACTGATGGTTCTATTCGGATAGTTTCGCCATTGTTTTCGGGTAAAACTTTTCTCCAATAATTACTTAAATCTACCAAAATACCATCTGTTACACCTTGCCCCGAAAGGCTTGTGCCACCAGCCCGAAAAGTAATATGGATATTATGTTGATGAGAATATTCAAAAATCTTCTGGATTTCTTCCATGCAATTGGGCTGCAAAATTGCCTTTGGAATCAAATAAAAGTGGCTTGCATCGCTTGCAAATGCATATCGGTCAATCAAACGGGTTTTAATACGCTCTTTTGGAAGGATTTTTAGAAGAGAATTCAACATTTTAATATAGAGTAGAGTACTTTGTGAAATTTAAATTTATTAATAAATATTGAGAAATAAATCCTTATTGATTAATTTACCTACATTCCTTATTTTTCTTTTTTCCTAGCCGATATTTAGAACTACGTTTATGATTGAACTAAATTTTGGTTTTCACTTTTATTCTAAATTATCTAATTTAAAATAATTACATTAGCTTTTTTGAAAAGTAACAGTTTTATCATTTCATTCTTCTGATTTACCGCCATTGTTACCGATCCTCTTTTTTTCTTTTTTTGGCATCAGTTTAGATAATTCTTTCTTTTGAGTGAGAATGTTTTTGTCACCAATTATATTTACCCATTCGTATGGATCTTTCTTTTCATCATAGAATTCTTCCCCGCCTTTTGCATATCTGATGTAGCGATAGTTTTCCGATCGCACCGCATGATTTCCTTCTTTAAATGTTGTCAATGCTGGAATATTCCATTCGGCATTGGGATTAGCCAATAGTTTTTTGATGCTTTTACCTTCCACATGCGTAGGTATTTTGAGTCCATTAAGTTCAGCCAAAGTAGGGTAGATACTCATAAAGTCAACTGTTCTAATACATTTAGTTCCAGGCTTTGTAAGATTTGGCACTACCCAAATCAGTGGTGAACGGGTGGCCTCTTCCCACAGGGCAAATTTTCGCCAATGGTGTTTTTCACCTAAATGCCAACCATGGTCACCCCACAAAACAATCATCGTGTTTTCTTTTTCTGGGCTTTTTTCGTAAGCGTCCAGTATAATGCCTATTTGGGCATCCGCATAAGAAATAGTAGCTTGGTATGCTTGAATCGCTTCACGCCATTGTGTTTCAGATTGAATTTGAGCATGTGTGTTTTTCGACATTTTTTTGCCTTCTTCTGGCAAATCTTCCAAATCGTCTTCTTTGTAAGGCGGCAAAACAATTTTGTCTATGGGGTATAAATCAAAATATTTTTTTGGAACATGCCAGGGCAAGTGAGGTTTAAAAAGCCCAGCTGCCAAAAAGATAGGTTTATCATGTTTTTTCAACAATTCAGAAGCTGCCCATTTTGCAATATGAAAATCGGCCAAAACATCATCTTCTGTATCTAATTGAGCCCATTTTATTCCACCAAAATTTCCTTTTTTTGTAATATTTTTATTTGGATTATTGGTTGGACTATGGAAATAATAATCGTATTCTTCTTCACGATCATACTCCACATGGTAGATTTTACCACCACCTAAAACAGCATACCCATTGTTTTTGAAAAAAGTTGGCAATGTTATTTCTTTCGGAATTGCCATACGCCAATCGTCGTCATTATCGTAAACCCCCGAGGTACTCGGGCGTAGCCCAGACATCAATGCGGCACGGGAAGGGCAACAAACTGGTGCAGCACAATAGGCATTTGTAAAACTCAGACCCATTGCGGAAAGTCTATCCATATTGGGTGTTTTTACTTGATTGTTTCGCCCAAAATAACCAATCCAATGATTTAGGTCATCCACAGGGATAAATAAAACGTTCATTTTTTTTGGCTCGAATTTTTGCTTTATATTTAACTGAAATGCCATTAGAGATAAAATTGCCAAAACTAGGAAAGCGGAATATTTTTTCATATTAATCGAATCAATTTAATATCATTATTGCCAAGTGAAAGGCTAAAAATTATTTGGAAAATTGGCCAATCAAATCGGGATTGTTTTTAGCTATATAATTCATCAATGTGCTCTCCAATTGATTTGCCTTGGCTTTTTCTAAATTCGAAAGTTCATTTAGCTCCCCCAGATCTTTGGAAATATTAAATAGCTCTATTTTATTTGTTTTCCAAAATTTTATCAATTTGTAATCACCCATAATCACAGCGGAATGAGGATAGGCTTTCGCAAACCTATGGAAGAAAAATGCCTTA